>JANOUM010000229.1:0-2452 GCA_031416855.1 Rhodoferax sp.
GCCGAGAACGCCTGGCCGGCCTGGATGAAGGCCGTGCCGTTGGCGGAACCGGCTGCGGGGTTGTTGCCGGGCGAGCCAATGGCTGCGGTAGCGCACGCACCCGCCGCGTAACTGGTGCACTTGATCCCGGACACGATGAACCCGCCGGGCTTCACCACGAACGCATTCGACGTGCCAGCCAGGTTGGTCAGGAGCGTCCCGCTGGCGGCCTTGGCCACGCTGAGCGTCACCTGTCCCACATCGCCGTAGTTGAAGCTGAAGGGCGCATTGCCATTGGCGTCGAAAGTCATCGGCACGGACGTGGTAGCCGTCACGCCGGCAGCGGGGTTGGCGGCAATCAGGCTGGCGCCGCTGCCCGTCAGGGTCATCCTGTTGCCGGTCGAGCAGGTGCCGGGGTTGTTGCACTGCGCGGCCCAGTTGACGCTGGTCGACCCGGTGAGCGCCGCCTCGCAGGCCCGGGTGCTGGTGCTGGTCTGCACCGCCCGCAGGTAGAAGGTTCCGGAGCCGGCGCCTGCGGTCTGCGTCGGCAAGCTTGCGCTGGCGCCACCCGTGCCGCTTGCAAAGATGAAACCGGCGGTATTGAAGGTGCTTGCACAGCTGTTGGCCGCGGCGCAACTGCTGCCGTTGGGGCAGCACATGCGGGCGTTGGTGGCCACAGTCGACTCGCCGGACAAAGTGACGGACACTGTGGCGCCGTTGCTTGCGGCCGGATAACTGAGCGTGGTGGTGGCAACGCCGCTGGCGTTGAATGTAACTGTGCCAGCGCCCAACGTGGCGCCGGTTGTGGTCAGCGTAGCCGTGGCCCCGCTCAGCGTGGTGGCGGGGCTGGTGCAGGGGCTGCTGCTGTTCGAGCACGCAGTCACCGTGACAGTGGTCGCCAAACATGCGAGGCTGCTGGAGGGCAAGGACAGCTCGTAGTGGTCCGGGCTGATTGCTGCACTGGGCTTGAGTGCTACCAGCGCCCCGAGGTTGGCAAGTGGTGTATTCAGTGTCGACAGCTTTGTTCCGGATGCTCCAGCAGATGCCTGCGTCGCGTACGACGACCCGATTACCAGGCCGTTCGACCCTGCCCCCGTGCCTGCGGTGAACGCCTGGGTCATGCCGGTACTCTGGTTGACACTCCCATTTCCGTTCAGCGCACTGTAGAAGGCGACCAACATCGTACTGGCCGTGGTGGTCAGAATCGATGGCGCGGTGTATGTGGCTGACGACAAATTCGACTGCGAGCCGCTGATGTTCACCGGGCTGGCAGTGTCGACGCCGCGAAACGCAACGATGCCTGCCGCCACGCGACCGCTGCCGCCAAGCGTCCAGGAGTAGCTTGCCGGCTCCGCCGCCGTGGCGAGCTTGCGATAGACCAGCAAGCCCTGCGCGCTTACATCGTCGCTCGAAAGCACGAGGCTCCAGGATGCGGGAACACTGACGATGTTCGAGGCAAGGGGCAAACTGGCAGACCGCTGCGCAATCACAACCAGCATCACGTCACCGGCCAGTACGGCGCTGGGGGTGGTCACAGTGATCACATTGCTAACGGCAGTGGCTGTTGCCGAGTTGGAATTGGCCACCAACGAGATGGCAGCAAGCGCCGGCCATGGCAGCACCAGCAGCCACAACAACACCGCTTTGGCACCCATGCGCACGAGCAGTTTGACACGCTCGCTGACATGCCCGAGCAACTTTTCCATGGTCGATGTGTCAATTTTCATTGTTGCGCGCGCGACGCATGTTGCCGCGTCATTTCTCGACCGTCGCCGACACGTTGCGTTCGACGTAAGCCACCCCGCCGGGTGCCGTACCCTGCGATGCATTTGAAGTCAGTGAATACACCACGCGCGTCGCGCCGGACTCGTCGAACGACAGGGAGCTGCAGGTGATAACCAGCGTGAAGCCATCCACAGTAAATGGGTTCGGCGGGGCTGGACACGCCGCGGGGGTCAGGGCCAGGCTGCCCAATGCCCATTCGATCCCGGCGCGCGCCGCCCAATAGGCACGCGAACCCTGCAGGTCCTGCGCCGAGTTGACCTGCTGGGTGTTGGAGAAGGTGACCAGAAATGCACCCAGACCGGCCAGCAAAACCAGCACAAAGACCGCCGCCACGGCGGCAAAGCCCCGTTGCACAAATCTGAAGCGACGGGGGTGCAAGGTCACGGGTGTACCTTCGTGCTGCGCACTGCGCAATTCGCGCTCGGGAACGGCCCGGTGCCGCTCATGGCGTATTGTTCACATGAACTTCGTGGTACAAGCTCACCGATTCACCGGAGTCGGAGAACACAAGCGACAGCTGCACCAGCGCATTGCGTTGCAGGTCGGAGCCGTTGTACACGAAATTGCAACTGCTCAGGCCGGATGCCAGCACCGGCGTTGTCGATGTGGGGGTTTGGCAACTGCTGGTGGCGGCGTAGGCGTAGTTGGCGAAACGGTACAACTTGCCTGCGCTGCAAACATACGACAC
>JANOUM010000230.1:0-4755 GCA_031416855.1 Rhodoferax sp.
ACCGGTTTGAACGGTTTGACCCTGGATTTTCATGACTGCCGTAGTTACCCCCTCATCCCCGCGCGGTATTCGGCATGGGCGGCGAAGGCGCCAGACGTGATGTCGACGTCGGCACCGGAGATGCCCGCGTTGCGTGCGGCATCTTGCCAGTGGGCAACTACGGCGACCACGCTCGCGATGTCGCGCGCCTTGGCGGCAATGAGCCCATAGTAGGCTGGCGTTGCCGCTACGCTTGCCAGGCTCGGGTGTCAAGAAGATGAATGACGAAACTTGGCTCACCTAAGCCGAACAACAGTCATACGGATTGATCGAACCTTAATCCAGTTGGCCCAACTCGGTAAAGTTGCTGATTTTGACCGCCCCGTCAGGGAACCGGGCAATGACGTCCAACTCACCGCCCATAGCCTCAATGTGGCTGCGCAATGTTGACAGGTACATGTCAGTGCGCTTTTCCATTTTTGCAATTGACGGCTGCTGCACATGCAACACTTCAGCCAGCATCTTTTGTGACAAACCACGCGCTTGCCGCAGTTCGTTCAAGGGCATTTCAGCCAGCATAGCTTTGGCTTGGCGGTCAACTTGCTGACGTGCAGGCTCGCTCATAGCGGCACGCAGTTCTGAAAATTTCTTAGCCATCAGTTTCTCCTTCACGTCGAAGTTGTTCCAAGTGTTCGCTGTACAAACGGTCGGCAATGGGGACATGAATCTCATACCAACGGTCGTCGCCAGTTTTGTCCCCTCCGATCAGCAATATTGCCATCCGACGAGGGTCAAAGGCATACAGCGTCCGAAACGGGCGGCCACCGTGCTGCGTGCGAAGCTCGCGCATGTGCCCATGTTTCGAGCCGTTGATGCTGCTGCTGTGCGGGTGGCCCAATGACGGGCCACGTTCTTCCAGCAATTGCACAGAAGCTGCTAGCGACACTTGTTCGTTTTCCGTGAGGCTGCCCCACCATTTGCCGAATTCGTCCGTGTATTCGACGTCCCAAGTCATAGAAAAATATACCCTTCATGGAATATTCCGTCAAGATGGATCTTGGACATAACTACCTCGTTGCTCACTGATTTCTCGGAGCCGGGTGCAGCATTTCATATTGGCACTGGGGGGGCCGGCACCCCCCAGAGATGCACCTGGCGCGACCAACCAACACCGCCAGCCACTTGCTCAGCGCTTCCAGGTCGTCGATAGGCTTGCTCGTGAGCTGTGTGGCGACACTGGTCAATCGGGCGGCATCTTAGAATGCGCTGTCGGCGCCGCTGGCTAAACTTGAGTCGCACCATGAGTAAGGCATTCACCCGGGAGCCCGAGTCGCAGGACGATGACGACGATGTCCCGATGCCGGCGTTACCAAGCCATGGCAAGAACTACATCACCCCGCAAGGTTATGCCCGCCTTCGGGGCGAGTTGCTCGATCTGATCGACAACGAGCGCCCCAAGGTCGTTGAGGTGGTGCATTGGGCGGCCAGCAATGGCGACAGGTCGGAAAATGGGGATTACATCTACGGTAAGAAGCGGCTTCGCGAGATCGATCGCCGCATCCGATTTCTGACCAAGCGGCTGGAAATAGCCGAGGTGACGAACCCGTCGGTGCACTACGGAAACGATCAGGTTTTTTTTGGCGCCACCGTGGTCTATGTCGATGATCAAGGCTGTGAGCGAGTGGTCACCATTCTCGGAATCGACGAGGCAGACAGTGCGCGGGGCGAGGTGACCTGGGTGTCGCCAATCGCACGTACGTTGCTGAAGGCACGATCCGGCGACGTCTTGAGTCTGGTGACACCCGCAGGCGTGTCCGAGATTGAAGTACTGCGGATCGATTACCCGTATGCACCTGCGGCTGTTTGAGGTCAGATCCTGTCGGCACGCATCACAGACGATACTCTGCGTAGGTTACGCAGGGCCAATTCGAGATGGGCCTTGTCGCGGATCGCGATCACAAAACGCAGGTCTGTTGCATCCTGGGCACCATCCTGACCCATGTCGATGTGTGTGATGTCGGCCTCCGCTGCCGCAAGAGCTGCCGCAACGCGTGCCAGCACGCCCTTGCCGTTTGCCACCGAGGTTAGGATCTGGACTTCAAACGGACGTACCGGTTCGTCTGCCCAGTCCACGGCGATAAAACGCTCGCTGTCCTTGTGCTGCAATTTGCTGGCGATCGGGCACGAAGCCGTGTGAACCATCAGGCCTTCGCCCCGCCCGAGGTACCCGACGATGGGGTCACCGGGGATCGGCCTGCAGCAAGTGGAATAGTGCACCGATGCATTCTCACTGCCATCGAGCGTCACGACACCTTGTGCCAGCCCGTCGTGCGCCGTGAATCGCTCGCGCGTGAGCAAAAGCGCGTCCGGCTTCTCGCCTGTTTCTTCCGCGAGCAGGGTCACAAGGCGCTTGCCGACGATCATCGCGATACGCTTGCCCAGGCCGATATCGATCAGGAGTTCAGACTTGTTGCGATTGCCGGTGAAGCGAAGCAGTCGTTCCCACACCCCGTGGTGGACGGCGTCATCCTCGGGAAAACGCTCGATGCCCTCGGACCGCAATGCCTGCGCCAACAGCTTCTTGCCGAAGGCTTCGGATTCGGCGTGCGCCAAGGTCTTGAGGTGGTGTCGGATCTTGGATCGTGCCCGACCGGTGCGCACAAAACTAAGCCACGCCGGGTTCGGGCTGGAGAGCGGAGCCGTGACAACCTCGACGACATCGCCGTTCTTCAGCTCCGTGCGCAGGGGTGCCTGCTCGCCGTTGATCCTTGCGGCCATCGTCCGATCACCCACGTTGCTGTGAATGGCATAGGCAAAATCCACCACCGTGGCGCCCCGTGGCAGCGAAAGGATCTGGCTTTTGGGCGTAAAGACATAGACCGCGTCAGGAAACAAGTCCACCTTGACATGGTCCCAGAACTCGGCCGCATCGCCGGTTTCCCGCTGGATGTCGAGCAGGGATTGGAGCCACTGATTCCCAAGCCGATCAGCGTTGCCTCCATCCGGATTGCGCGCCTTGTACAGCCAATGAGCCGCCACGCCCGACTCGGCGATGAGGTGCATCGCTTCGGTTCGCAGCTGAAATTCGATGTTGACCCCGGCAGGCCCGACCAGGGTGGTATGTAGCGACTGATAGCCATTGAGCTTGGCGATGGCAATATGGTCCTTGAACCGACCGGGTACCGGCTTGTACAGTTGGTGCAAGGTCCCCAGCGCTGTGTAACAGTCCAGCAAGGTGGGTACGATGAGTCGAAAGCCGTAGATATCGGTGACTTGCGCAAAGCTCAGGTGCTTTTGGCTCATCTTGCGGTAAATTGAAAACACCGACTTTTCGCGGCCCGCGATTCGCAGGCCCATTCCGGCCGCAGTGAAGGTCGCCTCCACTTGCTTGTGCACCTTCTGGATCAGGTCGCGCCGGCGGCTGCGCGCCTTGTTTACCGCCCGCGCCAGTATCGCGTTGCGCCATGGATGCAGGTAGGCGAACGAGAGATCCTGCAATTCCCGGTAGATTTGGTTCAGCCCGAGCCTGTGGGCAATCGGGGCGTAGATGTCGAGGGTTTCCGACGAGATGCGCGCCCATTTGTCCCGCGACACATCTGCCAGCGTGCGCATGTTGTGCGAGCGGTCGGCCAGCTTGATCAGGATCACCCGGACATCGCGGGCCATTGCCAGCAGCATCTTGCGAAATGACTCTGCCTGGTTCTCCTCGCGGGTCGTGAAATGCAGCTTGTCGAGTTTCGTGAGGCCGTCCACAAGTTCTGCAACCGGAGAACCGAAGCGCTCGATCAACTCGACCTTGGTGATGCCGCAATCCTCCAGCGCATCATGCAACAGTGCCGACATGAGTGCCTGCGCGTCGAGCTTCCAGTCCGCGCACTGCGCGGCCACGGCAATCGGATGGGTGATATAGGGCTCGCCGCTGTTGCGGATCTGTCCCAGGTGGGCTTCGTCGGCAAACTTGTAGGCGAGCCGGACCTTCTCGATGTCGGAGGCTGGCAGGTAATCCAGTTTGGATGTCAGCGCCTTGAAGCTGGCCGCCGCAGCATTGGCCGCAGCAGGGCTGACCGAAGCGGCAGCCGGAGCTTTGCGGATTCGCTTGGTGGGTGCGGGCGGGCTGATGGGGTCGGTCACCCCGTAAATATAGCCTGCGCACCGGCTCGCGGTGCGGCCAAAAAAAATGGCACCTGCAAAGGTGCCATTGTGTGCGGGCGACTGTGTCTCAGAGCGGGACTTTTTTCAGCATTTCCACCCCCACCTTGCCGGCCGCGATTTCGCGCAGTGCGGTCACACCAGGCTTGTTCTTGCTCTCGATCTTCGCGGCGTGGCCCTGGCTGAGCATACGCGCCCGATAGGTTGCCGCCAGCACGAGTTGAAATCGATTGGGAATTTGCACGAGGCAGTCTTCGACGGTGATGCGGGCCATGGAATCTCCAATAAACAAGGTGACACTAGGAAATATTCAGCGCAGCGAAGATGCCGGCGCGGGCGCGGCGCTGTGCCGCAAGTTTGAGCCGCTGCGCGTGCACAATGGCCTTGAGGTCAAACAGCGCACGATCAAACGAGTCGTTGATTATAACGAAGTCGAATTGGTCGACCTGTGCCACTTCCAGTGCGGCATTCTTCAGGCGCAACTCGATGGTTGCGGCTGAATTCTCGCCCCGGCGCTGCAGGCGGGAGCGCAACTCTTCCCAACTGGGCGGGAGGATGAAGATCGACACGGCATTTGCAAATAATCGTTTGATGGACACCGCGCCCTGAAAGTCGATCTCCAGCACC
>JANOUM010000231.1:0-2708 GCA_031416855.1 Rhodoferax sp.
GCCGCCGCTGCCCGGCCGCCGCCGGACCCGGTCGTGCCCGGCGACCAGGAGGTGCCGGCAGGAGCGACTTCGCGCGCCATCAGGTCGAGCGCCTCCTTGCGCGGGTGCATGGCCGTCACGCGCAGGATGACCTCGCGGGTGTCCTGTGCGCGGGCATGCGGGCCAAAGCAGGATTCGGCGCCCAGCACTTCGATCTGCGTCGCCGTGTAGGGCGGCAGGCCCTGGCGCCCCAGCAAGGCGGACGTGCGATCGATGATCGCGGCGCCGGTGCGTCGCGCCTTGGCCACCGCATCGATACCGACGATGGTGAGTTGGGCCGAGGTCTTGAACCCTTCCATGTGGGTGGCGCTGACTTTGTAGCTGTCGGTCGGCGCGCGTCCCCTTGCACCGCTGACCGCGACCCGGTGTTCCCCGGTTTGCGCCAGCACCACCTGCGTGAAGTCGCACACCACGTCGGGCAGCAGGTAGGCCGCAGGATCACCGATCTCGTAGAGCATCTGTTCGGCGATTACGGCTGGCGTGACCTTGCCGCCGGTGGCCGCAGGTTTGGTGCAGACAAAACCGCCGTCGGACCGGCATTCGACGATCGGATAACCAATGCCGGCCCAATCGGGCACGGTGTCCCAGTCGGTGTGCAGGCCGCCGGTGGCCTGGCAGCCGCATTCGATGATGTGGCCGGCCAGACTACCCGCGGCCAACTGGTCGTAGTCCGACGCACCCCAGCCGAACTCGTGCATCAGCACACCCAGGGTCACCGCCGAGTCCACACAGCGCCCGGTGATCACGACCTGCGCCCCCGCGTCGAGTGCCGCCTTGATCGGCTGCGCGCCCAGATAGGCATTGGCGCTGAGCACCTGCGCGGGCAAAGGCGCGCCGCTTTGCATCTCGCGCACCGGCTCGGCGGCCGCGCGCAATTGCGCCAGCTGCGGCATCACATCGTCGCCGGTGACGACGGCGATCTTCAACGCCACGCCCTGCTCGGCGGCCAGCGCCGACAGCGCCGCCGCGCACGCATGCGGGTTCACGCCGCCGGCATTGCTGACCACCCGGATGCCCCCGGCCACGACGTCGCGCAGCACCGCCTTCATTGCGACCGACACGAAATCGGTGGCGTAACCGAGCTCGGGTTTTTTCAGGCGCGCTCCGGCCAGGATCGACATCGTGAGTTCGGCCAGGTAGTCGAACACGAGGTAGTCGATCTGGCCGCTGTCAACCAGTTGCGGTGCGCCCACGCTGCTGTCGCCCCAGAAACCCGAGGCCCCACCAATGCGTACGATGCGGTCCGTGTTGGTGCGCTGGTCTGCCATGGTGTGTCCCGGTAGGTTGCCCGTGCGTGGCGGATGCGTCAGCTGCCGGTCCAGACCGGCTTGCGCTTCTCGCGGAACGCCAGCTGGCCCTCGGCGGCGTCCTGTGTCAGCGCGAACAGGCCGATCTGGCTCTCGGTGAAGGACATGGATTCCTCGAACGCCATGGCCTCGATCTTCTTCATGGTGTACAGGCCACGCCGGATTGCCGCCGGTGACTTGTCCAGCATGCGGCCCAACAGCCATTCCACGCCGGCATCGAGGTCCTCGCTGACGTGGTTGATCAGGTTGTATGCCAGCGCCTGCGCGGCGGTGATCGGTTCGCCGGTCAGGCACATCTCGGCCAGCACGCGGCGCGGCAGCAGCTTGCCGATCACGCTGAGCACCTGGGCCGGGAAGAGGCCCAGCTTGACCTCCGGCAGGCCGAAGATCGCCTGCGGGGTCGACACCACCATGTCGCACATGCCCATGATGCCCATCCCGCCCGCCATACAGGCCCCGTTGACCCGTGCGATCAGGGGCACGGTCGACTGTTTCGCCTGGCGGAACAGGTTCGCAAACCCGACATGCGGCTCGGAGTAGTCGAACCTGAACGACTTGCCGCTTTGCAGGTCGGCGCCAGCGCAGAAGGCCCGGGTGCCGGCACCGGTGATCACGACCGCGTGCACGTCACGCTCGCGGTTGGCAACTGCGAGCGCCTCGCTCAGGCCGGCCAGCACACCGGGGCTGATGGCGTTGCGCCGCTCCTCGCGGTTGATCGTCAGCCACATGACGGGGCCGCGCATGTCGCTCAGCAGTTCGGCCGGGGTGTCAATGCTCATGGGGGGTTCCTTGTCGGGTAACGGTGACAGTGCTGGTTCAAAGACCTTCGTGCTGCGCACTGCGGTGCCGACCGCCTTCGGGTGGCCGTGCGGGGCTCATTCGCAGACTGCGCCGCAGGGCCTCACGGCCATCGGGCGACTTGAGGTCGAGCACGATGCTGGGAACCACATCGGCGCCGAGGTCGCCCAGCATCTGTGTGGCCGACGGGCCCATGAAAACCGTGGGCCCCCGGTTACCGGCTTGGACGCTGGCGGGGGCAGGGGTCGGGGGCACGGTCGCGATGTTGACGATAAAGTTCTACCGGCAGATTCTATCGAGGCCATGGCTGGCGGCGCAATTGGTGGTGCCGCTCTTGGCGTGCAGGTGCTGGTGTGGACGGGACGGGCGCACGATGGACTGGGACCTGGGGAACCTTGCGAGTGAACAAGCCACCAGCCTAGCAGCCTGTCGGGCTTGGGATTCGCCGGCTGCAAACCGACCGCAGCGGTCCATTTTTGACTTCGTCGCACTCCGTGAACACCGTCTTTTTGTCCCATAGCTGGGCTATGGGCCTGCAAATCCGGCAAAAACTGTCCTCGCTGG
>JANOUM010000232.1:0-9924 GCA_031416855.1 Rhodoferax sp.
AGGCGACCAGCGGCAACCTGGCCACGAGCGCCGCAAGCTGCGCGCCGGCGCCTACTGCAGAAAACCCATGCTCCGGTTTTCCCGCACTTCCGGCTTGATGCGGTGTTCGGCTTCGAGTTGCTCCAAAAACTCCAGCGCCGGCAGTTGCGTGTCGAGGATCACGGCCTGGCGCTTGACCGTCGCAAAATCGCCCGGGCAAAGGTGGTCCAACTCGGCCAACCGCTGGCAAATCTCGTCGGGCAATGACCCTGCGGCGCCCTCCAGCGCCTCGACGCGGAACATGGCCTCGCGCTGTTCCCGGTTCAGAGGATTGAATCTGATCTTGAAGGTGAAGCGCCGCAGAGCGGCCTGGTCCAGACGGTCCAGCAGATTCGTGGTGCATATGAAAATGCCCTGGTAGCGCTCCATGCCCTGCAGCATCTCGTTGACTTCGGTCACTTCGTAGGTGCGCTGGGCGCCACGGCGATCCTGCAGGAAGCTGTCAGCCTCGTCCAACAGAAGGACCGCCTTTTCGGCTTCCGCCTCGCGGAACATCGCCGCCATCTGCTGTTCGGTCTCGCCGACATATTTGCGCATCAGGTCGCTCGCCTGCTTGACCAGCAAGGTCTTGCCCAGGGCCTGGGCGATGTGCTCGCCCAGGGCGGTCTTGCCGGTGCCGGGAGGGCCGTAAAAACACAGGCTGCCGTGGCCACGGGTCCGAAGTGCCAGCACGATACGCGGGACTTCGAAGCGGCACTCGACGTTGAGCATCGACAGATCGTACTGGGTGGCCATCGGTCGCGCCGGGTTCAGGTTGGCGTGGTTGCCCAGCGCATGGTCGGCATTGCGCAATTGGCGCTCGATCAGCTGCTCGGGCCCGAAATGGTCGAGGCCGGCCGCGCCGGTGACCGCAGGCGCATGGACCAGCCCGGCGAAGCGCACAGCGGTGCGGATCTGCGCCGGGGTGAGGCCCTTGCGCGCGGCCAGGCGCTCCACAAACTGCGGCGACACCGGCACCCCTTCGAGGGTTTTGCGCACCAGGCCTTCACGTGCCCCGGGCGGAGGCGATTTCAGCTCCAGGTGGTAGGCGAAGCGGCGCCGGAAAGCCGGGTCGATCTGCTCGATGCGGTTGGTGACCCAGATCGTCGGCACGGGGTTGGATTCCAGAATCTGGTTGACCCAGGCCTTGCCGCTGACGCTGCCACTGGCAGGCGCCGCGACCTGATCGGCCCGTGCCAGCAGTTGCGCCGCTTCGCTGGAGATCGGTGGAAATACGTCCTCCACCTCGTCGAACAGAAGCGCGGCCTGCGCGCTGCCCTTGAGGAATACCTGCGCGATCTGCAGCGAACGGTAGCGGTCGCGTCCGCTGAGCGAGTTGCCGTCGCGGTCGGCATATTCCACCTCGAACAAATCCAGGTTGGCGGCCTGCGCGACGACCTTGGCGAGTTCGGTCTTGCCGGTGCCGGGCGGCCCGTACAGCAGAATGTTGACGCCGGCTTCCTTGCGCGCCACGGCATGGTGCAGCAGGGCGCACAGTACCTGCGTTTCGTCGCTGACAAAGGCGAAATCCGCCATGCCCAGAGCGCTCTTGCTCGATGGGCGGGTGAACACGGCCATCAGTTCGGCCTGGTCCCGGTATTCGCGCATCAGTACGGGAGGCAGTTTCTCGCTTACCTTCATCAGGTCGGCCAGGTCGGTGATGTTGTGCTCGGAGATCAGGTTCTCGACCAGGCCGATACGCTCCAGCCGCGAACCGGCGCGCAAGGCCTCCCCCACGTCGCTGGCGTTCACGCCGGCCAATTCGGCGATCGCTGCGTAGGCTTCCGGCGCGCTGTTGACCTTGAACTCGACCAGGATGCTGCGCAGGTCACGCTGGTACCGCGCCAGGGTGCCGTACAGCAGCAGGGCCCGTTCCGCCCGGTTGAGTTGCAGCAGGCCGGCCAGGGCATCGATGTTCTTTTCCACCAGGGTGGAGTGTTTCTTGAGCGCCTGCGTCAGCCAGTCGCCGGTGGCGGCCAGCAGAGAAATCAGGTCCTTGGGCTGGTCCTTGGCATATTCGTCGAGATAGAAGAACAACGTGCCCTCCTCGTAAGGTCCGCGCCAGGTGCCGTGCCGGACCAGGAATTCGGCGTCGCCCAGGGCCTCGTGCCCACGCCAGTATTCGTTGCTCGCGCAACGCCGGACGAGAAACTCGCGCAGGCGCCGCAAGGCCGGTGCCGGCCACACCAGGTGGCGGCCGGCCAGCCCGACCACACTGTTGAGATCGCGCCGCACGTTGAAGTTCGATCCGCGCCGGGCGGCCAGTGTCAGCACAAAGTGCGAACACATCAGGTCGAGAACCGGCGCGTTCTGGAGCCCCGGTGATGCAAACACCAGGACGCCGGACCGGTCGCATGGCAAACGCTTGACCATCGAAGGCCTCCTGATCGAATGTCACCGGCACCATAACGCAGACCGGCCCCGGATGGAAGACCCCGCAGGAAAATACCCCTTGTATCCGCTAAGCTGTGCGCATGCACACCGTACCCATTGTTGCCAATGGCATGTCGGCCCTGCGGACCATGATGCGCTGGCTGTTTCGCCTGCTTCTGGCGGCCCTGCTGCTGCTGCCCCTGTCACTGGTCGCGACCGCCTGGCTGGCGCTGGATGCCAAGCCCCTGGTCGTCAACGACACCATTGCGTTCACGCCAGCGCATATCGAGCGCGCCCAGCGCCTGCTGGAGCGCAACGATCCGCGCCGCATGCGGCCCGGCGTGCTGCGCACCATGGTGTTATCGCAGGAAGACCTGGAGCTGGCGGCGAATTACCTGGCGAGCCGCTACGCCCGGGGCGCCGCCCGCCTGGAGTTGCTGGAGGGTACGGCCACGCTGCGTGCCACCTTCGAGCTGCCGGCCAATCCGCTGGGGCGGTATGTCAATCTGGATGCCGTGCTGGTGGAAGGCAGCAGGTTGCCGACGGTCGACCACTTGCGGGTTGGCAGGGTTGCGGTTCCGGCCTTCCTTTGCAATTGGTTGTTGCGCAGCGGCTTGGCGCGGCTGGAACGCAGCGCGGACTACGCCATCGCCGCCGATGTGATCAAGAAGGTCAGTGCAACGCCGGGCATGTTGCAGGTTGCCTTCGAGTGGAGTGACGCGGCAGCCAGCCAGATCAAGTCTGCGCTGGTGCCAGTCGAGGACCAGGCGCGCTGGCGCGCCTATCAGGCTCGCCTGGTGGAGCTGGCCGCAGCGCCCGGACCGGTGCGCGCATTGGCGTTCGGGCAGCTGCTGCAGCCGATGCTGCAACTTGCGCAGCAACGTGCAGCCGGTGGCCATGCGGCCGACGAACACCGGGCGATGCTGGTCGTGCTGACCTTTTATGTCAACGGCAAAGGTCTGGCGGCGCTGGTGCCTTCGGCCCGCACCTGGCCGGTGCCGACGCACCGCACCGTCACGCTGGCTGGACGCACCGACCTGGCGCAGCACTTCACGGTTTCGGCGGCGCTGGCCGCCACGGCCGGCAGCCCCTTGTCGGATGCCGTGGGTTTGTACAAGGAAGTCGACGACGCCCGCGTGGGGAGCGGCTTTTCATTCGCCGACATTGCCGCCGATCGCGCCGGCACACGTTTTGGCGAGTTGGCGACCTCTACCGGCGCCGGCAGCGCGCGGCTGCAACCGCTGGTGGCGCGCGGCCTGCAGGAATCGGACTTGTTGCCCGAGGTGCGCGACCTGCCCGAATTCATGACCGAAGCCGAGTTCAAGCGTCGCTTTGGTGGCATCGGGCAGCCGCCCTACCGCCAGCTGCTCGGTGAGATCGAGCGGCGGATTGCCGCCCTCCCCCTGTACCGTTGATGCTGCTTGGGCGCGGTATGCGGCACGGTTGTCGCGTCGCGCCAGAGCATGTGGCTAAAATCGGGCAGCCCGTTAGCAACTGCCTCCCAAGGAATGCCATGTCCGCGTCCAACGACCAACACGAGAATGTGCCCACCGACCCGGTTGAAAGAATCGTGCCGCTGATGCCGATCGTGCTGCCTGTGGCTGGCGGAATCCTGATGTTTCTGCTGGCTTTCATCGCCGTCTTCATGGCCTGAGGGCCGGCGTCGCCAGCCGGCACAACGGGTGCCCTGGCGCGCGGTCTGTTGGCCCCTCACCGCGCCACACGACCAACAGCTGCCGCAGCATGCTGCAGTTCGAACACCAGCCCCCACCTTGACCCGCCATGCTTGACGAACTCAAGCCCTTTCTGGTGCATTGGGCCATTACCTCATTGGCGCTCTGGGTCGCCAGCCACCTGTTTCGCGGGCTCCGGTTTGCCGATACCTCGTCGCTGGTGGTGGCAGCCCTTTTGCTGGGATTTGCCAACGCGATCGTCAAGCCTTTACTCGTCATCCTGACGCTGCCATTGACTGTATTGACGTTCGGGTTCTTCCTGCTGGTCATCAATGCGTTGATGCTGCTGCTGGTGTCCCGGCTGGTGCGCGGTTTCTCAGTCTCTGGCTTCTGGACCGCATTCTTTGTGAGCATTTTCATTTCTATCTTCAGTTTTGTGCTGGGCACGGTGGTGCTGCGCGACAGTACTGCACACAAGATCGAAATGCCGCCTGGTGGAACCTGGCTGTGACGTGTCGGCAATATCCGCCGTATCGGGCGGAGGTAAGCGTGGTGGTAGCGCTTCAGACCGCGTCGACTGCACGTGTCAGGCAAGCCGGCCCCGGCGACACGATGCAACATAAGCTAATGCCGGTTTTGCATATCTTTTGACGCTAACTGCACGGTAAGCACCGTGGGCGTTCCTAGAATTGCGGTTGCCAGCCCACTGGTGCGCCGCAAAACACCTCTTGCCCGTGCCGCTGACCCACCCCACCATCGCAGGGGTTGGCTGACCAGCACCAAGGCCCACCACAAGGGTGCACTCGCCGGCCCCAGTCATTGTTCCAAAGTGGATGCACCAGCCGGAAAGCCGGCGGGCGATGCGAGGCACCGCCTTTGAAAAAAGCGATTCTTAACCTTGGGAGTTTTTCATGAGCGCAATTGCCGAACCGGGCCTCCAACTGGATGCGCCCCGTTATGTCAAGAACCAGGCCTTGCTGGCTTGGGTGGCGAAGATGGCGGCGCTGACAAAACCCGCCCGCGTGGTGTGGTGTGACGGATCGGACGAGGAGTACCGGCGGCTGTGTCAGCAACTGGTGGATGCAGGTACGTTTCGCAAGCTCAATCCGCTCAAGCGTCCGAATTCCTTTCTGGCCAGCTCCGACCCGGGAGATGTGGCCCGGGTCGAAGACCGTACCTATATCTGTTGCGCGAACAAGGAAGACGCCGGCCCGACCAACAACTGGATGGCGCCAGCCGCGATGCGTGACGTGCTGGAGCGCGGCCTGGCCGACGGTACGCCGGCCTTGTTCGACGGCTGCATGCGCGGACGCACGATGTATGTGGTGCCGTTTTCCATGGGGCCCCTGGGCTCGCACATCTCGCATATCGGGGTCGAACTGTCGGACAGCGCCTATGTGGCCGTCAACATGAAGATCATGACGCGCATGGGCAAGGCGGTCTACGATGTGCTGGGTGAGAGTGGTGCTTTTGTGCCCTGTGTGCACACGGTCGGTGCGCCTTTGCAGGCCGGCCAGAAAGATGTAAGCTGGCCCTGCAACAAGACCAAATACATCGTTCATTACCCGGAAACCCGTGAGATCTGGTCCTACGGGTCGGGCTACGGCGGCAATGCGTTGTTGGGCAAGAAGTGTTTCGCATTGCGTATCGCCTCGAACATGGGGCGCGCGGCGGCCCAGGGCTCGGCGGGTGATCCAGGCTGGCTGGCTGAGCACATGCTGATCCTGGGTGTGACCAATCCCGAGGGCAAGAAGTACCATGTGGCGGCGGCATTTCCGAGCGCCTGCGGCAAGACCAACTTCTCCATGCTCGTGCCGCCGGCAGCGTTCGGAGGCTGGAAGGTCACGACCATAGGCGACGACATCGCTTGGCTCAAACCCCACCGTGACGGCCGGCTGTACGCCATCAACCCGGAAGCAGGCTATTTTGGTGTCGCTCCCGGCACCAACCTCGTCACCAACCCCAACTGCATGGCCAGCCTCGATCGCGACGTGATCTTTACCAACGTCGCGCTGACCGACGACGGGGATGTCTGGTGGGAAGGCCTGGAAAAGGACACCGGCACGGTGCCGGCGCACCTGATCGACTGGCAGGGCAAGGACTGGACCCCCGAGATCGCCGCGCAGACTGGTAGCGACGGCAAACCGCGTCCGGCGGCCCATCCCAACGCGCGTTTTACCGTGGCGGCGACCAACAACCCGGCGCTGGACAGTGCCTGGGACGATCCTGCCGGCGTGCCGATCGACGCCTTCATCTTCGGTGGCCGGCGTTCCACCACCGTGCCCCTGATCACCGAAGCCCGCAATTGGGTCGAAGGCGTCTACATGGCGGCGACCATGGGCTCCGAAACCACGGCCGCCGCGGCCGGACTGCAAGGCGTAGTCCGCCGGGATCCGTTCGCGATGCTCCCGTTCATGGGCTACAACATGAGCGACTATTTCCAGCATTGGCTGGACATGGGTGCAGCATTGACCGCGTCCGGCGCCAAGCTGCCCAAGATCTACACCACCAACTGGTTCCGCAAGGGCCCTGACGGCAAGTTCGTCTGGCCGGGTTATGGCGAGAACATGCGCGTGCTCAAGTGGATGATCGACCGCATCGAAGGCACAGCCAAAGGCCAGGAGCATGTGTTTGGCATCAGCCCGGCCTATGAGGAGCTGAACTGGATCGGGCTGAACTTCACCGCCGAACAGTTCAGGGCCGTCAACAGCATCGACAAAGGCGCCTGGCAGGCAGAGTTGAAGCTGCACGCCGAGCTGTTCCAGCAACTGGCCTACCATCTGCCCAAGGAACTGCAAGAGACCAAGGCGCAGCTCGAAACGCGCCTTGCAGCCTGAGTACCTGCGCTGACCGCCAACAAGAAAAAGCCACCGCAAGGGTGGCTTTTTTGCTGCGTCAGGGGTTTCACTACGCTGTTGGCCCAAGGAAACCCGCAAATCCAATAGGCATG
Source organism: Rhodoferax sp. (assembly GCA_031416855.1). Taxonomy (GTDB): domain Bacteria; phylum Pseudomonadota; class Gammaproteobacteria; order Burkholderiales; family Burkholderiaceae_C; genus CAISIP01. The sequence goes on from JANOUM010000232.1 coordinate 7,015, forward strand.
CGGGTTCCCAAAGGGTTTGACTGTTCTCTCTTCTTTTTTTGACCCGGTTTCCGGGAATGTGCGGGCCCTGACCGAACCCGCAATAGCTTCAAGTGCACTCAATGTCGAACGTCACCTACTTTGGTTTCCGCAGTCAAAACAAAGTGGCGTAGTCTCGCAAATCCTTGGATCCAAAGCCTTTACCCGCAAAATGACTGCGGTCGCCATCAGTGAACACCGGCGAAAACACCACCAGATCCTTGCTCCAGTCCTTCAGGTGCCTGTGCTCCTTGGCAGCAAGGAAGCCGTCCACGTGCTTTTGGAATCCCACCAGCGAGGCGTTGTCATGTGCTGATGCTGCACGCTTGCAGGAGCCAAAGCGAATTCGTTTGTTGGACTCATCAAGGGCCACCAGGTCAATCTCGATGCTGCGGTCCACGTCCTTGGATCGGTTCCAGTAGCCCATCTGAAGGGTGGAGAGCTCGAAATCTCCCTTGCCCTTCTGCGAGCACTCCTCGTGCAGCCTCCGGATGAGCTTCTCGAAAGCGAAACCCTCGAGCCTATCAAAGCGCGGTTTGGCAGACTCAAGCACCTTTACCAGCGGCCTCAGACGGAACGCCTCGCGGGCTGGCTTGGCCACCGCCAACCAGGCCTGAAGGAAGTTGTCCGCGATGTAGTACCGCGCATTTCGGCTTCTGCTGTCTGCAAATACCGGATTCAACTTGTCAATCATGCCGTACGAGTTCACGAGCTTGGCGAGGTAGCCGCCAATCTGCGGCTTCTCCTCAGGCGGGCCCACCCCGGCCAGCAGTTCTCCATTGCTGCACCCGGCATGGTCTGCGAGAAATGTCAGAATCGAGATGGAGCGACCTCGAAGCTCTCTCAAGAACCAGGTATCTGCTTCCTCGGACAGCGGGCTCGAACTGCGCACAAACATCTTTGTAAGCAGCGCATCCCCAAAACTCTCCGGTCCCACGTCGAAGAGCCCCTGCTCGTAGGCATCGTGATAGAACTTCGGCACGCCCTCGAAAAAAGTCCAAAGAGTGAGCCACTGCGAGGGTTCTTCTACGCTTTGCGCACGGAAAAGCTGTTGCAGCTCTTCAAAGTCCCAATGCTGCAGTTTGATGCGCTGAGTGATTCGGCCATATAACGGGGCCCCGCGGTCATCAAGTAAGGCGTTCATATCCGCCTGCAGCGAGCCCAGAACAAACAACCCCCCCTGATTCAGATTAGCGCCACGTAACTTGTCCACTTCTGCCTGCAAGAACGAGTTGAAGCTGTGAAGAGCCGCTCGGGTGAAGTATTGGAATTCGTCTAACACCACGACCAGTCCGGCATGGCAAAGCTCACCGATTGCGCGCGCCATCGTCGGGAAGTTGATGACAGTAGGACCGAGCCGTTTGGCCAACTCGTCGTCACAGTCCAGCAGGCTGCGCTGAAACGCAGTGGCGACGTCTCGTTCGTCCGAGTCGGGCACCTGCATATAAACGAGTTGGTCCGAAAGCCTCGGGTCCTGTTTGGCCAGCTGTGACAGCAGAGACGTCTTGCCGATGCGACGGCGCCCCTCGATGCGGCAGAAGAACCACCTGCCACCGTTCACGATGCGACCCAACTCTTCAAGCGCCTCCGCTCGACCATAGAAACCCCAAGTTGCCATACACGCTTTTAAGTAACAAAACTTATCTTAAGCAAAAAATGCACGTAAGTCAATGAATTTTATGAAAATATTAGCCACAGTATCCGCGTTAGTCAAGTGCATATTCCGCTTAACCTTGGCCCCATAGATGAGGTTTTTTGCCGGGTCCTCATCGCGGCCATGCCGGTTACATAAGTTACAAAGGTTGGGCCAACAGCGTAGTAAAACCCTGCCTCAGCGCGGAAAGTACTGCATCTGCATCGGCAGCCCGGTCAGCGGCGACAACTTGAACCGGCGGCGCGGCCCCGTGTAGGCGGCATTGAGCGTTCCCAGGGGACGATGCTCGAGCCAGGCACGGCCGTGGGCCAGCTGCACAAACTCCCTGGCGCTGCGCTCGCGTTCGATGGCTGACTGGAGGTCTGCCATGATCCGCGGGTCGCGCAGTGCGACAGCCAGCAGGGCGTCGTCGGCGATTCGACGGGCGTACTGCTCGCGCCAGCTCCGCAGCGTAACCATCAGGTGGCGCGCACCGGCGCGCGCTGCATCGGCGAACAAGGCCATCGACGCGAAACCGACGGCCCACAGGGCGCTCCACGCAAGCAGCAGGTGACCGTCGGCGTAGGCGTCGATCAACGCATCGGCGGCGACCACCAGCGCCGACACGATAGCGGCCAGCAGCATCGCCGCGAGTGCTCTGGCGGAGTGGCGGTGTGCGGGGCGACGGGCCGACGCGGCGCTGGCAAGGTTGCCGACAGGAACGGCCGGCGCGGGGAGCGGGGTCAACATGGCGGATGCCTCTTTGAAAGAACGGACAGCAAACGATGCTGGCGCTGGTTTCATATTAGGGTTAACCCGCATAAATAACCAATCAATATTGGTGATACCAGTTATTCCCAGTCATGATGACCGAACGCACCAGTGCCGGCGACATATCGCGTGTCGACGCAATGGCCACCTCGATGCGGGACACCCCGCACTGCGTGGCCGGGACATCGGAAAGGGTGAAACTGGTCATGCAGCAGGTCCTTCCAGAGGAGGCACTTTGACTACCAGGGCCTGCGTAAATATCAGGGTAAACACCAATATTGCTCTACTTTATATTGGCAATCGAATAAATTCAGAACAGTGATAAATTTCACCCCATGCTTGGTCACCAACCCAATTTCCGCACCTTGGACCTGAACCTGCTGCGTGTGTTCGACGAGGTGATGTCGGAGCGCAGCCTCACCCGGGCGGCACGCAACCTGTCGCTGACTCAACCAGCCGTCAGCAATTCCTTGCGCCGCCTGCGCGAC
>JANOUM010000233.1:0-4112 GCA_031416855.1 Rhodoferax sp.
TGGCGCCCGGGCTGGGGCAGCCGATCGTGATCGACAACCGGGGCGGGGCGGGCGGCAACATCGGCACCGAGTTCGTGGCGCGTGCGCCCAAGGATGGCTACACCCTGCTGTTCAACGCCACCCAGCTGGTCGGCAACCCCGGCATCAGCGCGGTCAAGTACGACGCGCTGAAGGACTTCGCGCCGATCTCGCTGGTGTCGCGGGTGTCCGCGATGCTGGTCGTTCCGCCCGACTCGCCGGCCAACAGCGTGCAGGACCTGGTCGCGATGGCCAAGGCGAAGCCGGGGGCCTTGAGTTATGCATCGGGCGGCAATGGCGGCATCGGGCACTACTCGGGCGAACTGCTCAAATCCAATGGCGGCAACCTGAACATCGTGCACGTGCCCTACAAGAGTGCGGCCGAACAGGTGACGTCCGTGATGACCGGCCAGACCCAGCTGGCGTTCCCCGCTTTGCAGATTGCGCAGCCCCAGGTGAAGGCCGGAAAACTCAAGGCGCTGGCAGTCACCGGGGCCCGGCGCAGCGGACAATTCCCGGAGGTGCCGACGATGCAGGAGGCCATGCGCCCGGGATTCACACTCGACGCCTGGTACGGGCTGCTGGCACCCGCCGGCACACCGGCGGCGGTGATCGAGCGGCTGCACGCCGAGCTGGTGAAGGTGCTGGCCGATCCCGCCGTGCGCCAGGCCCTGACATCGGCCAGCCAGGACGTCGTGGGCAGCAGCCCGGCGGAGTTCGCAGAGGTGATCGCGCAGGACCTCAAGTTGTGGACCGACCTGGCCGTCAGGTTGGGTGTCAAGGCGGATTGATCAGCTGACTGGTCGATTGCATCGGTCAGATTGCGCACGATGCAGATACGGGCTGTCCGCACGCTCGGTTTTTCGCAACCGATGATCCCGATCCACGCGAAGACCTTTCCCGGCCAGCTGGAGCTGCTGCTCACGGTCGTGGAGGCGAACGATGGCACCGAGGGGTATTCGCTGGCGCGTGCCCATGGCGGGCAGTCGGCCCGGGTCATCGCCAACCAGATCGACATCACGCTGCAGCCGCTGGTGCTGGGCCGCGACCCCTTGGCGCCGGCCCCGATCTGGGAGCGCATGGTGGCCCTGGAGCCGGCCGGGTATGTCAGCGTGTTCGCGATCAGCGCACTGGACGTAGCGATCTGGGATCTGGCCGGAAAATTGCAGGGCGTGACCGTCGCCCAGCTCTGTGGCGGGCGCCGCAGCGCCATGCAGGCCTACGCGAGCTCGACCCATTACGACGACATCGACGCCTATGTGACAGACCTTTGCTCCGCGTTGCGGCAGGGTTTCACGGCCTATAAGGTGCATCCGTTTTACCAGCCACAGCGCGACATCGAACTGGCCACGGCGCTGCGTGCGGCGGCGGGCCCCGGCACGCGCCTGATGCTGGATGCCGCCAAGCGTTATTCGCAAGCCGACGCGCTGCGTGTCGGCGAGGTGCTGCAGGACCTGGGCTACCACTGGTACGAAGAGCCGCTGCCCCAGCACGACTGGGCTGCTTACGCGCGATTGCGCAGCGCCCTGCGGATCCCGGTCATTGGCGGCGAGACGTTGCCCGGGCTGCACCATGCGATGGTCAACGCACTCGATGCGAAGGCCTATGCCGCCATTTTGTGCGACGTCTACTGGAAAGGCGGCATCACCGGCTGCCTCAAGACGATCGAACTATGTGCGTCGCGGGGCGTGGACGTGGCCTCGCACCATGGCGCCAGCGCGCTGATGAACCTGGCCAACCTGCAGCTGCTGTGTGGCGCGACCGCGGTCGAGATGATCGAGGTGTTGGTCCCCGAGGCGCCGTACCAGTACGGACTGACCTCGTACCTGCGCGTCGGTTCCGATGGCCGGGTGCATGTGCCTGCCCAGGCGGGCCTGGGGGCAGAGCCGGATTGGCCGTACATCGAGAGCCACCGCACGGGGTGAGCGGGGTTCGGCCTCTGCGTCAGCCAGCGTGATGGGTGTTCGTCCCAACTCGATCACCCACCAAGTTCGCAGGATCAGGTCGGTGGGCATTCGGCGCAGCGGCATAAAGGAGGAGTCGTCGGCCTCAGGCCGACACGGGGGACAGCCGCGGAGCCGAGTGCCCGCCGGCCTGATCCGGCCAGAAGCGGCTGCGCGCAACCCCTGGGAGACCCGCAGCGCCAGTCTGCTGAGCGAACCGCCATGCCTGGTCAGACCCGCATCGCCCCCACAGCCTCCAGCGTCAACCCCAGGCCAAAACCCGGCGCATCCGGCGGGGTCACCTTGCCGTCGCGTGGCGTGGCCGTGCCCGGGGTCAGGCAGACTTCGTCCAACGGCACGCCCGGCGCGGAGCCCACGAAATACTCGCCCACGGGCGCGTTGTGTACCGCCATGCTGAAATGTTGGCCATAAGGCGTGTTCATGCCGGCATGCAGGATGACCGGCAGGCCCGCCGCCTGCGCCAGTTGCGCGATCTGGAGGCAGCCGGTCAGGCCGCAGGCCCATCCGATGTCGGGCTGGAACACGTCCAGGCTGCGCGACGCTGCTGCGCTCAGGAACGGCGCTGCGGTGTACCAGTGCTCGCCGCCGGCCAGCGTGTCCAGGGGCAGCAGGCTGCGCAGTGCGCGGATGCCGTCCAGGTCGTCCGGCATCAGGCAGTCCTCGATCCAGCGCAGTCGATACGGGCGCATGCGCCGGCCGAACGACACGGCGTAGTCCAGGTCGAAGGCCATCCAGCAGTCGACCATCAAGTCCACGTCGTCGCCGATCCGCTCGCGGGTGCGCGCAACCATCTCCTCGTTGGCATCCAGACCGCTCCCACCGTCGGCCGGGCCATGCGGGCAGGCGATCTTGGTGGCGCGAAAACCCTGCTCCAGGTACCAGTCGGTGTCGTTGCCGGTGGCGTAACACGGGATGTGATCGCGTACCGGGCCGCCCAGCATCTGGTAGACCGGCTTCGCCAGCACCTTGCCCTTGAGGTCCCACAGGGCCAGGTCGATGGCGCTGATGGCGTAACACGACAGCCCGCCGGCATACGGCGAGGTCATGCGTTGCATCATGTCCCACAGCCGGTGGATGTCCAGGCAATCCTCCCCGGCCAGCAGTGGCGCCAGGTGCTCGTTGACGATGCTGATCACGGGGCTGCCGTAACGCGTCATGCCCAGGCCCCATTGGCCGTCCTCGGCCGTCACCATGCAGGCCACCGACGGCCAGCGCGGGCGCCAGCTGGCGCGCAGGCGCTTGAAGCGCGGGTAGTGCGACATCGGGTTGGCCACCTCGGCGTGCCCGGTCCACACCGGCCGGCGTTCGGGCGAAGTAGGTGGCCCGCCCAACAGGTCGCTGCGGATCGGGAAGGCGTGGATGGAGCGGATTTTCATGGTGTCACCCTGGGCAGCGGAGCGCTCAGGCGGCGACCACAGCCTTGGCGGCACGCATCCGCGCGCCCTCGCGCCGGATGCCTTCCTCGCCCCTGCGCAGCGCTTCGCGGCTGGTGTGTACCGAGTACGAGCCCAGCACCAGGGGGTGCGGATGCGGCACGGCTGAGCCGAGAACGAATTCCGCGTCGCCAATGGCGCGAAAGTCGATCGCCTGCCCGGACGTGTCATACACCGCCATGTCACCGGCCGTCAGGAGCGCAGAGCTTTGCACCCGCCCGCTGCCGATGGCGACCCAGGCCACCGTATGCCCGGCCGGCGGTTCGTAACGCCAGGCCTCGCCGTCGCGCAGGCGCAGCGTCAGGTAGTTCATCGGGGAGGTCGGCGCGATCGCGCTCGTCGCACCACCATAGGCCCCGAGCACCACCCGTGCCGGCCCGCAGCTGGCAATGTCCTGCGGGGCCAGGTATTGGCTGAAAGGCGCAGCGTCTTCCAGGCCGGGTGGCAGGGCGATCCAGAGCTGGAAACCACGCACCGGCGCCCCCTCGATCGGGCCGCCGGTGTGCCACACGCCGCCGCCGGCCTGCATCCATTCCACGCCGTGTTCGGGCAACATACCCTGCTTGCCGGTGGAGTCCTCGTAGCGCACGCTGCCCTGCTGGATCAGCGTCAGGGTGGCAATGCCGGAATGCGGGTGCATGCCGAAGCCGCCGAATGCCGACGCTTCGGTCTCGAACAGGTCGAGGAACACAAAGGG
>JANOUM010000234.1:0-3435 GCA_031416855.1 Rhodoferax sp.
CACCTCGGCGATCGAGAACCCTGCCTTCGTGACGCAAGCTGCATCACGATTCGGTGACCAGTGCATCGTGGTGGGTATCGACTACCAGCGCCAGCCCGGCGGCGAACTGCGCGTGGTCTCGCGCTGCGGCCACGACCGCACCTTGCTCGACCCGCTGGGCTGGGCGCTTCGCATGCAGGATGCCCACGCCGGCGAAATCATGCTGTGCTCCATCGACCGTGACGGCACGATGGAAGGCTACGACGTCGACCTGATCGCGCAGGCCGCCGACAGGCTGGAAGTGCCCCTGATCGCGTCCAGCGGCGCAGGCACGCTGCAACACTGCCGCGACGCACTCGACGCAGGTGCTTCGGCCATCACTATCAGCAGCATGTTCCTGTTTTCCGACCACAGCCCCATAAAGGTCCGCAGTTACCTGGTCACCAACGGCATTAGCGTGCGGTCGCAAAAAGGGAGCCACAGTTGAGCGCCCGGGTCAACACCAGCCTCTCGACCGACGCACTCGCCGGCCTCGCCGCGCGTCAGCTGAATGCCATGTTTCCCGATGGCGAAGAGGTTCAGCCGGCTGACCTGGCCCCTGCCGTGGCGGGCTCGCTGGCACGGCTCGAACACTGCTTCTGCCACATTGCCAACAGGTACTTCTTCGACGGCCGCAGCGCCGTGTTCGACCACCTGCACGGCGACCAGTACGCAATGTGGCTGTACCTGTTGGCCAACGAACTCTACAAACGCAGCGGGCCCGCCGTGGTGTGCAAGAAACTGTTCCTGCTCAACAAGGCGCTGCATGGCTGCGATTTGTTCTACGAGGTCGAACTGCCGTCGGTGTTCCTGCTGGTGCACCCGCTGGGCACCGTGCTCGGCCGAGGCCACTACGCCGATTTCCTGATCGCCTATCAGCGCGTGGGCATTGGCAGCAATCACGACACCTACCCCACGCTGGGCCTGCATTTGACGCTGCACCCCGGCAGCGCCGTGCTCGGCAACGCCACCATCGGCGACAACTGCAGCATCGCTGCGGAGTCGCTGCTGCTCGACCGCGACCTGCCGCCGAACAGCGTCTACATCGGCAACCCGCGCGATCACCTGATCCGCACGCAAACCCACCTTCAACCCATATGGCGAACATGACCCCCTCCGACGACGACTTCAAATCGCTGCGGGCGCGTTTGCACCGTGCCATCCCCGGCGGCGCCCACACCTACTCGCGCGGCGATGACCAGTTCCCGGCCATCGCGCCACCGCTGTTCGTGCGCGGCAAGGGCGCGTACGCATGGGACAGTGCAGGCAACCGTTTCCTCGACTATGGCATGGCGCTGCGCGCGGTGACGCTCGGCTATGCCGACCCGCGCGTCAACGCGGCTGCCGCTGCCGAGATGGAAAAGGGCGTGAACCTGACGCGCGCCACGCTGACCGAGCTGCATGCGGCCGAGGCACTGATCGATCTGGTTCCGTCCGTCGAAATGGTGAAGTTCGGCAAGAATGGGTCGAACGTGACCACCGCCGCGATCAAGATCGCGCGCGCCTACACCGGCCGGCGCTATGTATGTGTACCTCGCCAACAGCCGTTCTTCTCGTTCGACGACTGGTTCATCGGTACCACCGCGCTCAAGCGCGGCATCCCTGCCGACCAGACCTCGGCCACACTGATCTTCGACTACAACGACCTCGGGTCATTGAAGGCGCTATTCGATGCGCACCCCGGTGAAATTGCCGCGGTGATGTTGGAGCCAGCGACCACACTGACGCCTTGCCCGCCGGCCTGCACTCGTAACGTTGGGTGGCCCGACACCGGCATTTGCGCCGGGTGCGACTGCAACCCGCAGAATTTCTTGCAGCAGGTGCAGACGCTGTGCCGAGGCGAGGGGGCGCTGTTCGTGCTCGACGAAATGATCACCGGCTTCCGCTGGCATCTGCAAGGCGCGCAGACCTTCTTCGGCGTGCAGCCTGACATCACAACGTTCGGGAAGGGCATGGCGAACGGTTTCTCGGTCGCCGCCGTGGGTGGCCGGCGCGCGATTATGGAAGTCGGGGCCATCGACCGGCCCGGGATGGAGCGCACCTTCCTGCTCTCCACGACGCACGGCGCCGAGATGACTGGCCTGGGCGCCTTCATCGAGACCGTGCGCATTTACCGCGACGAAGACGTGACCGGCCACTTGTGGCGCTACGGCCGGCAACTGCGCGACGGCATGAATGCAGTGGCGGCCCGCCACGGTCTGTCAGGGCACTTTCAGACCGACGGACCGGCAATCTGCCTGAATTACCTGACCCGCGACAGCGACGGAGCACTCTCATTGCCATTGCGCACGCTATTCGCGCAAGAGATGCTCAAACGTGGTGTGTTGATGCCCTGGATCGCCGTCTCCCAATCGCATGGTCCCAGCGAGCTGCAACTGACCTTGGACGCAATCGACGGCGCGCTCGGTGTGTACACCCAGGCACTGGACGGCGGTGTCGAGAAGTTTCTGCAGGGCCCGGCCATCCGCCCGGTGTTCCGAACTCACAACTGATTCTCCGATGAATGCACTCTCAGCGTTTCGGCTCGACGGGAAAGTAGCGCTGGTCACCGGCGGTGCCGGCATCCTTGGGCAAAGGTTTTGCGCTGGCTTGGCGCAGGCCGGCGCCAAGGTCGCCGTCGTCGATCTCGACGCATCCGCTGCACAAGCCACTGCCTTGCGTTTGGGGGGGCACGCCGTCGGCTTCGCTTGCAACGTGGCCGACCCCCAGTCTGTGCGCGACTGCGTCAGCGCCGTCATCGATCACTTCGGCGCGATCGACGTTCTGCACAACAATGCAGCCACCAAGACCAACGATGTGCGCGCGTTCTTCGCACCGTTCGAAGACTACTCGCTCGACACTTGGCGCAACGTCATGTCGGTCAATATCGACGGGATGTTCCTAGTGGCGCAAGCCGTCGGCCGACACATGATTTCACGCGGACAGGGCGGCGCCGTTGTTCAGACCGCGTCCATCTACGGCTTGGTCGGACCCGACCCGCGCATCTACGAGGGTTCCAACTACCTCGGCGGGCCGATCAACACACCAGCCGTATATGCAGCGTCCAAAGCAGCCGTTGTCGGCCTGACGAAATGGCTCGCGACACATTGGGCCAAGCACGGTATCCGCGTCAATTGCCTGGTTCCTGGGGGCGTATCGAGCGGCCAGAACAGCGCCTTCTCGGAGCAGTACGCGGCGCGGGTGCCGCTGGGCCGGATGGCACAAGCCGACGAAGTCGTGCCGGCACTGTTGTACCTCGCGTCGGGCGCCTCAAGTTACGTCACGGGCCAGGTGCTCGCTGTTGACGGCGGTTGGACCGCATGGTGACACTGCCGTGTCTGGGCACACAGCGCTGAGTTCGCGCTAGCGGCCACCTATGTACACCGCAACGCTCAAGCTCGCCGACATTGCGGCGCGCTCACTGTTCGTGCTGCTCGC
>JANOUM010000235.1:0-2974 GCA_031416855.1 Rhodoferax sp.
GGCACAGACTGGGCAGTAGCTGCCTGTTCGGCTATATCAGTTGCTGCAGGCATAATGATTGGGTTCATTAGCCAAAATACGATATGAATCTTCACCAGTTTCGTTTCGTCCAGGAAGCAGTCCGGCGCAACCTGAACCTAACCGAAGCCGCGAAATCGCTGCATACCTCGCAGCCGGGGGTCTCCAAAGCCATCATCGAGCTGGAGGAGGAACTGGGAATCGAGATCTTCGCGCGGCACGGCAAACGCCTCAAGCGTGTGACCGAACCCGGTCAACATGTGCTCAAGAGCATCGAGTTGATCATGCGCGAAGTGGGCAACCTCAAACGCATTGGCGATGAATACAGCGCCGAGGACAGCGGCACCTTGTCGATTGCAACCACCCACACCCAGGCCCGCTACGTCCTGCCGGGCCCGGTGTCCAAATTGCGCACAGCCTACCCCAAGGTCAACATCAGCCTGCACCAGGGCGCGCCGGATCAGGTCGCGCAGATGGTGATCGATGAAGTGGCCGAGGTGGGTGTTGCCACCGAGTCCCTGGCCAACTACAGCGAATTGGTGACCCTGCCCTGCTACCAATGGCAGCACATGCTGGTATTGCCGGTCGACCACCCGTTGTGCCTGAAGGACCGGGTGACCCTGGAGGACATCGCGACCGAGCCCCTCATCACCTACCACCCGTCCTTCACCGGGCGCACCAAGATCGACCAGGCCTTTGCCACCCGCAACCTGCATCCGCGCGTGGCGCTCGAAGCCATCGACTCCGACGTCATCACCACCTACGTCAAACTCGGCATGGGGGTGGGCATAGTGGCCGAAATGGCGGTGCGCGACGTGGCCGGTGATGGCGGAAAAAGCGGCCTGGTGGTGCGCCCGGCGGGGTACCTGTTTGGTCAGAACGTGGCGCGGGTAGCCTTCAAGCGCAGCGCCTACCTGCGCAATTTCGTGTTCAAGTTTGCCGAACTGTTGAGCGACCGGCTCGACCGACACCTCGTCGCCCGGGCGATGACCGGCCATGTAAACGATTACGAGTTATGAAGCCCATCATGCACACCAGCCCACTGCGCCCGCGCACCCCCGACCTGGTAACCAAACTGCCGTCGGTGGGCACCACGATCTTCACCGTCAAGTCGACCCTGGCAGCCGACACAGGTGCGGTCAACCTGGGCCAGGGTTTCCCGGATTTCAACTGCGACCCGGCCCTGGTTGCCGCTGTGTCCGACGCCATGGCGCGCGGTCTCAACCAGTACCCGCCGATGACCGGCGTGCCGGTGCTGCGCGAGGCCATCGCCGCCAAGCTGTGTGCCTGGCACGGGCCGCATGGCGGGCGGGCCTACGACGTAGCCAGCGAAATCACCGTGACCGCCGGTGCCACGCAGGCCATCCTCACCGTCATCCTCGCCGTGGTGCACCCCGGCGACGAGGTCATTGTGCTGGAGCCCTGCTACGACAGTTATGTTCCGAACATCGAGCTGGCCGGCGGCACGGCCGTGCGTGTCCCGCTGGTGCCCGGCACCTTCCGGCCCGACTTCGACCGGATCTCCGCGGCCATCACGCCCAGGACGCGCGCGATCCTGATCAACAGCCCGCACAACCCCAGCGCAACCGTCTGGAGCGCGGCCGACATGCGCAAGCTGCAGGACATCCTGGCGCCCACCGACATCGTGCTGATCAGCGACGAGGTGTACGAGCACATGGTGTTCGACGGCAAGCACCATGAAAGTGCCGCGCGGTACCCCGGCCTGGCGGCGCGCTCGTTCATCGTGTCGAGTTTCGGCAAGACCTACCACGTCACCGGCTGGAAGGTCGGTTTCGTCGCCGCTCCTGCCGCGTTGATGGTCGAGTTTCGCAAGGTGCACCAGTTCAACGTTTTCACGGTCAACACACCGGTGCAATACGGCCTGGCCGCGTACATGGCCGATCCGGCGCCCTACCAAGACCTGCCCGCTTTCTACCAGCGCAAGCGCGACCTGTTCCGCGCCGGTGTGGCGAGAACCCGCTTTCGCCTGCTGCCCAGCGAGGGCAGCTACTTCCAGTGCGTCGACATCTCGGCGCTCGCTGTACCCGAGCGCACCCTCGGGGAGGCGGGCTTCTGCAAATGGCTCACCACCGAGATCGGCGTGGCGGCCATCCCGATGTCGGCCTTTTACGGCAACGGTTTCGACCAGGACGTAGTGCGCTTCTGTTTTGCCAAGAAGGACGAGACACTCGCATCGGCACTGGAGCGTCTGGCCCGCCTTTAAGGGATGCGCACCGGAAGTCGCTCAACGGGCGCGGTGGCGGGACTCGCGGTGGGCGATCCAGATCGTCGAACCACAGATCACCGCCCCGCCAACCATCGTGGACGCGCTGGGATTTTCCGAGAAGACGATCCAGCCCAAGGACGAGGCCCAGACCAGCTCCAGGAACTTGACCGACTGGGTGGACGATATGTCGGCGACGGCAAATCCGCGCGTGATGCAGTAGTGCGCCGCGACACCTATCACACCGCTGCAGAAAAAGCCCAACCACTGCCAGGCGCTGGGCGCATTCCAGTACCACACCGCGAGCGGCAGGCTCAACACCGACACCGCGATGGCCTGCCACAACACGATCACCTCCGCACGTTCGTACCGTGTCAGCGCCTTGGTCATCAGGAACGACGCCGCAAACACCAGGCTCGACGACACCATCAGCAGGCTGTAGAGCCCCGCGCCGCCCAACAACTTGGGGGCCACCACGATCACCACCCCGCCAAATCCGATCGCGGCGGCGAGCCAGCGCTCCCAGCGCATGGCTTCATGAAACACCAGATAGGCCCCCAGCATGATGAAAATCGGGCTGGTGAAGCCGATCGCGGTGGTGTCGGCCATCGGGATGCGCGGCAGTGCCGTGAACCACAACATCAAGCCGACGGTGTGCATCGCACCGCGCGCGAACTGCCCGCCGATGCGCTGCGGACGGTACGCGGCCCAACCCGCATGGATCACGAACGG
>JANOUM010000236.1:0-2180 GCA_031416855.1 Rhodoferax sp.
CTCCCACGATAACAAACGAGTACTGGCCTATCTTGCTGGTGCTTCGTCCCAGACTACAACCGACTCCGTTACGGCGAACGCCCTCAAAAATACCGGGATGTCAGGGGGGTGCTGACCCTTGGATTGCGACGGACGTAACACCCCGGCACCTCCCCCAGCCACTCCACCCCACTGTCCCTGTACTCCGGATAACGCGGGAAGCTCATGCGCTGACCAGTGAATCACGCATGTGCTGACGGTGCGTTCATGGGCAATACTGCCAGCCGTAGCCCCATGGCTTTGAGAATGGCGGACAGGCTGCTCAGTGCCGGGTTGCCTTCGGGCGACAGGGTGCGGTAAAGCTGTGTGGGGTTCAGGTGCGCTTGCGCAGCAATGGCTGGCACGCCACCGAAGGCACCGGCCATCTGCCGCAGAATGACCAGGAGTTCGCCCTGGTCGCCGTTCTCGTCTTCCAGAATACTGTTGATCATCTGCCGCGCAAATTCCGGGTCTTTGCGATACAACTCGATCATGGCTTCGTCATGCGGCTTGTCATTCATTGCAGGTTCTCCTTTTTCCAGTGCTTCCAATAAGCGCAGGCGCGGTCAAGGTCCGCGTCCTGCGTGCGTTTGTCACCACCACACAACAACAGCACCACTTGCTTGCCAGCCATGGCGTAGTACACCCGGTAGCCGGCACCCACATCGATGCGCAATTCGGACACACCATCCCGGCAAAACTTGTGATCACCAAAGGTGCCCGACTCGATGCGGGCCACGCGCCTGACAACAGCGATTTTGGCGGTCATGTCTTTCAGTTTTTCCAACCAATCGACGTAGACATCCCGCCGGTCTTCTGTGGTGACGTAGTGCGCAATTTCATACATCGGCATTTTCGTCTATAAACGAATTTCCGGCAAATCTGGCTTGTCCAAAACGGGACTCATGCCGTCAGCCCGCCGATCATGCGCAAGATGTTGTCAGTCACGCCTTTCAGTTCAGCATCGATTTCCGCCAGCGGGCGTGGTGGCTTGAAGACGTAGAAGTGGCGGTTGAACGGTATCTCGTAACCCACCTTGGTCTTCTCGTGGTCGATCCAGGCGTCGGGCGCATGTGGCAGCACTTCACGCTTGAAATAACTTTCCACGTCATCCGCCAATGGCACATTCTCGGTGTCGCGAAGCGCCGAGTCCGCCCGGGCTTGCCCTTGAGCTTGCCTTTCTCGCCCAGGATGACCTTGCCATGCGCATCGCGCAGCGGTCGTTCGACCGTGATCGTGGTGTACCCGAAGTCCTCGTTCTTGAAGATGCGGCTGATCGGCTTGCCATCCTGCTCGGCCTCCACGAAGTCACCGAACAGCCGCGTGATCTGGTCAATGTGGTCGTCGCTGAGTTCCTTGCGCTTGCTGCCCAGGCTCTTGCGCATCTTCTGCCAGAAGCCGCTGGCGTCGATCAACTGCACCTTGCCCTTGCGCTGTGCGGGTTTGCGGTTGCTGACGATCCAGACGTAGGTGCTGATACCGGTGTTGTAGAACATGTCCGTGGGCAGGCCGACGATGGCCTCGACCAGGTCGTTCTCCAGCACGTAGCGCCGGATTTCGCTTTCACCACTGCCGGCCCCGCCCGTGAACAGCGGTGAGCCGTTGAGCACGATGCCGAAGCGGCTACCGCCCTCCGCAGTGGGGCGCATCTTTGCCAGCAGGTGCAGCAGGAACAACAGAGACCCATCCGACACGCGGGGCAAACCCGGGCCGAAGCGGCCGTTGAAGCCCATCTGCTCGAACTCCCTGCGGACAATGGCCTCGATCTTCTTCCACTCAACGCCGAACGGCGGATTCGACAGGCCGTAGTCGAATAGTTTGCCGCTCAGGCCATCGGCCGACAGGGTGTTGCCGAAGATTATGTTGGCAATGTCCTGCCCCTTGATCAGCAGGTCGGCCTTGCAGATGGCGTAGGACTCGGGGTTGAGTTCCTGCCCATACATCACCAGCCGGGCCTGGGGGTTGTGCTCGGCCAGATATTCGCCCGCCACACTCAACATGCCGCCGGTGCCTGCAGTGGGGTCATAGAGTGTGCGCACGACCCCGGGCTTGCTCAGGATGTCGTCGTCCTCGATGAAGATCAGGTTGACCATCAGCCGGATCACGTCACGCGGGGTGAAGTGCTCCCCGGCGGTCTCGTTGCTGATTTCGGCAAACTTGCG
>JANOUM010000237.1:0-2221 GCA_031416855.1 Rhodoferax sp.
CCGATGCCCGCGCACAACCAGCGGGCCCACACCGCGCGCCATGACAGCGCCAGGCCCGCGGTCACCATCAGCAGCAGGCCGAGCGACATCTCGCCGGCGCGCAGGCCGGCTTCCTGCACGCCCACCAGCAGCGGCTGCGTCAGCAACCAGCTGCCCAGCCCGATGTTCACGACATGCGCCCAGCGCCAGTGGCCATGCTCGGCCTTGCGCCGGGCCTCGTGCTCCGTGCGCAGCGCGTCGGAGTTTCCGCCCTGCGTGATCCAGCCTGGCGCGGCGACTCCGTTGGCGGCATACCAAGCGGCCGGGTCGGCCTTCAGGCTGGCCACCAGATGCGGCAGTTCGTCGGCCAAGCGGTGCCTGGGCTCCCAGCCCAGCAGCTCCCGCGCGCGCCGGATGTCCAGCGCGTAGTGGTCGTCGGCCATGGCCACCATGAAGGGCCGGATGAAAGGAGCCTTGCCACCGTCGATGGCGTCGGGCACCACCGGTTCCAGCTGACCCTGCACCCAGGCACCCGCCGCCGCCAGCGGCTTGGGCACACGCAGCGTGAGCCAGTTCTGCGCGCCATGCATCAACCCACCCAGAGTGTCCTGCAGGACCTCGTAGCCAACGGCATCGGCCTCGCCGATCAGCAGCTCGCACCCGCTGGGCAACTGCTCGCGCCGGTCCACGGCCAGCCGCATCGCGGCTAACATGTCCTCGCGGTGCAGCGCCGACTGGCCCACGAGCAGGCTGCCGGCGTAGAGGTGGCTTTGCAGGTCGCGCTCGTAGATGCGTGCCATCTGCTGCGCCAGCGTGGGCACCATGGTCTGGTGGTCATATACCCCCGCCAGGCGCAGCACGACGCTGTGGATGTGCCCGTGCTCTTCGCGCAGCACCGCCTCGGCCGCGGCTTTCGACTTGGGGTAGGCCCAGGCCGGTGCCAGCGGCTGGGTCTCGTCGATGTGCTCGCCGGGGCGGCATGGCGCATGCACGAGCATCGTGCTGGGGTACAGGAACTGGCCTACCTCAAAGCCCTGAAGCGCGCGCAACAGCCGCCGGGTGCCGTCCACGTTCACCGACTGGTACAGGGGGTTTTCTTCACCTGTGAAGTCGAAGTAGGCGGCCAGATGCACGACGCTGGCGATGTGCGCGCCGTGGGCGTTACGAAACGACTGCAATGCCGAGGCCACCGACTCATCCGATTCCAGGTCCACCGCGAGGATCGGGTAGCTGCCGTCGGGCCCCATTTCCTGGTCCTGGCGATCGAGGCCGACGATCCGGTACCCGTCTGCCAAGGCCTTGGCGACCGACCGGCCCAGGTTTCCCGCGGCACCCGTCACCAGGACGACCGGTCTGGCATTCGCAGTGGTCATCGCCGCCTGACCGGTTCGACCGGCGCTGGTGCGTTCATGGCGTCAGGGCCGCTTCAAGCTGCGCCTTGTTCATCTTTGAGCGCCCCTTCAGGCCGCGCTGCCGGGTCCCATTGCGAAGCTGAAGCAGGGTTCGGCCGCCCGGACCCTGGTGCGAGCGCAGGCCCCCGCGGCGGCCAGGATCTGTTCGGGGTTTGTGCCCGGGCGTTCGTCCTCGAAGCGACTGGCAAACCTGTAGGGGTAGCGTTCGAGGGCACCGGTCTCGGTGCTGATCAGCCCCTGGCCCTTCTTGTCCGGGCCCTCCCTGTGCACGCTGGCGGTCTTCTCAATCATGGTGGCGCCTTTCGGGGGGTTTCGGGCGATTTCATGTTTGCTGCCAGGTGCCGTCCGGTCTGTTCGTTTCCGTACTAATCCGGAATCTCCATCATGGCAAGCTGCAAACTCGCCTGGCGTCACCCGGTCGAAGGCCCCCGCACGCCGACGCACCGGAACGCCCCGTCGGTCTGGCCAAAAGCAAAGACCTGATCCATCGGGGACTGGACAGAGCCACTGCTTTCGTCGCAAAGAGGCAGCATTTATGCCTCCTGTGAACGATGCGCCAACAAGCTGCTGTCGTTTGATCGACTGCGTCCGGGCTTGCGCACCCAAACGTGGAGATAGATCACCACGCTCAGCAGCGCCGCAAAGAAACACCAGACCGAAATGAACCACGTCGCATAGAAGGCGTAGGCCACGCCGAACGACATTAGCGCCAGAGCACCGAAGACAACGACCATGCGGTGCGTGGACAGCAGCGGACTGAGCGCGGTCGACAGCAAGTACAGCGTCATCGTGACAGCCGCGAAGAAGTGCGGTGAAACATACTCGATGTG
>JANOUM010000238.1:0-5779 GCA_031416855.1 Rhodoferax sp.
CGGGGTAGTCGTCGCTGATGTACTTGAACACGCTGGCCTTGCCGAAGGCCCAGGCGATGCCAAGCAGGAACATCAGCGCGGTGAATGTGTAAACATTGAGTCCCACATGAAAGGTCTTGGGTCCGTTGGCCGTGAGGATGGTGAAATCGGTTTGCGGGTAGCTCAGCAGGAACAGGCAGATCCAGCTGACCCACAAAACCCACCAGGTCATGCTGTGCGCGCCGTATTTGTCCGACAGCCAACCACCGACGGCGCGCAGCACGCCCCCGGGCAGTGAGAAACAGGCGGCCAGCAGCGCGGCAGCGCGGATGTCCAAACCGAATTCGCCCACGTAGTACTGCACCATCCACAGCGACAGCGCTACGTAGCCGCCGAAGACGATCGAGTAGTACTGGCAGTACTTCAGGACCTTCGGTTCCCTGAGCATCTTGAGTTGGTCGCTGAATTTGGTGTTGGCCGGCACCAGGTGCGCCGGGTCGCTGTGGCTGAACATCCAGAACAGCACCACCGTGCCCAGCATGATGGCCGCGTAGACCTGTGGCACCGTGGCCCAGCCGAACGCCACCAGCAGCGCCGGCGCGACGAACTTGTTCACCGCGGCACCGGAATTGCCGGCACCGTAGACCCCCATGGCAAAACCCTGGTTGGCCTTCGGGAACCAGCGCGCTACATACGGCGTGCCGACCGAGAACGAACCGCCGGCGAGTCCGACGAACAGGCCGATCACCAGAAAGTGCCAGTAGGCGGTGGCGTAACCCATCATCCAAATGGCGGGTACGGTGATCGCCATCAGGATCGTCATCACGATACGACCGCCGTACTTGTCGGTCCAGATGCCCAGCGGCACCCGGATCAGCGAGCCGGTGAGCACCGGTGTGGCGGTCAAAAGACCGAACTCGGTGGAATTGAGGTTCAGCGCCTTCTTGATCGGGATACCAATCACGCCAAACATCATCCACACCATGAAACACACGGTGAACGCCAACGTGCTGACGATCAGCACCGACAGCGCCTGTCCTTTTCGGGTCATGTCAAAGCTCCTTTTTGCATGACATGACTCTAGGATTGCGCGGCTGCGCGCGCCATCCGCCGTTGGAGGTGTCGGCGCGCGGCAGAGGAACTAGGGGCCAACGCCGGCCCGTAGTTCCGTGGAACTAGGCGGTGGAATTCATCGCGTTTTCTTGCGCCAGATCAAGTCAAACCAGCCCGCTTTCCGATGCGAGAACCGCGGCATGCACGCGTGAGCCCACGTCCAGCTTGCGCAGGATGTGCTGCACGTGGATCTTGACAGTGGTCTCGGCGATCGACAGGCTGCGGGCAATTTCCTTGTTGCTGTCGCCTGCCGCGATGCCGCGCAGGATGTCCAGCTCGCGCGGGGACAGACTGGCCAGCGGGGACGCCGCCATGGGCACGGCGCAGGGCGGGGTCGCTGGCGTGGAGCCCGCCGCGTTGCAATAGGCAGCCACCAGTTTGCCGGTCATTTCCGGGGCGACCACATGTTCACCCTGCATCGCTCGGCGGATCGCCTGGGACAAGGCATCACCCTCCATCGTCTTGAGCAGGTAGCCGCTGGCGCCGTTGCGCAGGGCCGTCGCGAGGTCGTCGGCGTCTTCGCTCACGGTGAGCATCAGGATGCAGGCGCGGGGTGCGGCCTGGCGCAAGGCGGGCAGCGCGTCCACCCCGTTGACACCCGGCAGGTGGTTGTCGAGCAGGATCACGTCGGGTTGCCATTCGAGCGCGCGGCGTTGCGCCTCGCCCGCGTCGGCGGCGTCACCCACCACCACAAACAGAGGATCCCGGGTCAGCAGGGCGGTCAGGCCGCGGCGGAACAGGGTGTGGTCGTCGACTACCAATATGCGTGTCGTGGCAGGCGGGGTCGGGGACATGGATCGGTACGGCTCAAGCGCTGGTGGAGGTTTCGGCGACCGGCGCAGCAGCCAGGGCGCCAAAGGCGTTGGAAATGGTCTGCGACAGCGTGAGGATGACCGAGGTGCCGCGGTCGCTCCGGCTGTGCACCTCGAGTGTGGCACCCACGCGCTGGGCGCGCTCGGCCATGATGCGCAGACCGACGTGGGTCTCGTCCTGACCGTGTTCGGTATCGAAGCCCACGCCGTTGTCCCGCACCTCGAAGCGCCAGCGCGGCTGCTGCTGCGTGTCCAGCCATACCTGGGTGGCGCCAGCATGTTTGCGCACGTTGGACAGGGCCTCCTGCAGGATATGCAGCACCTGGATCTGCAGGTCCGGCGCCAGCGGCAGGGCATTGCCGTGCATCTGCAGCGTGGCCGGGATGCCGGTCTGCTGTTGGAACTTGCGCAGAGTGGTCTGCAGCGCCGGCTCGATATCTTCGGCGCTGGCGCGGGTACGGAAATGCACCAGCAGTTCGCGCACGTCGGCGTAACTCTCGCGCACGCCGGCATCGATCTCCCGCAGCACGCACTGGGCCTGTGCAGGGTCGCGCTGGTCGAGCGCGTCCTGCATCAGCTGCACCTGAATCTTGAGGAAGGCCAGCGACTGCGCAATCGAATCGTGCAGTTCGCGGGCGATGAAACTGCGTTCCTGCGACACCGCCGCCTCCTTTTCGAGCGACATCAGGCGGATGTTGTCCATGGCCGCTGCCAGGTGGGCCGTGAGCGCCTCCAGCAGCGAGCGTTCAGCCCCGGTGATCTCGCATTGCGCATGGAAGAACAGGTCGACCTCGCCCATTAGCCGGTCATGCAGTCGGACCGGTATCGAGACAATGGTTTCGAACCCCGCGCGGGCGCAATGCGGCATGCGGGCCGGGTTGGCCTCGCGTATGGGTATCACGCGCAGTGCGGTTCCGCTTGCCGGGCTGCCGCAGTGGCAGTCGCCGGCATGCACGCAGTGCTCCGCCTCGAGCATGGCCAGCGGCAGGCCCTCCGACGCCAGCATCATGTAACGGTCATTGCTTTCGTCCGACCACCGCAGCGCCGCCGCATCGGCCCGGGCCACCGCGCGCACCCGCTGCACGAACCCCTGGCTCAGTTCCTGCAGGGTGGTTGCGTTGCCCACCAGCGAGGTCACGCTGTACAGCGCCTCAAGACGCTCGCGCTTCTCCTGCAGTTCCGAGGTCTTTTCCGCAACCCGCGCTTCCAGGTGGCGGTACATCGATTGCACATGGTCGGCCATGCCGTTGAATCCTTCGGCCAGCGTGCCGAACTCATCGGAACTCACGCGGTCGACCCGGGCCGTAAAGTCACCGTCCTGCATGCGGCGGATGGCTTGCTTGAGCACACCGACCGGCTCCAGCACGAACAGGTAACCGGTGTAGACCAACACCGATGCGCCGATCACGGCCAGCGCCATCATGGCCAGTTGCGCCAGGTGCAGCAGCGCCGTCCAGCGAGACATGTGGATTTCGATCGCCTGCACCAGCGCGTCGACATGCGCGACGAATTCAGCCGTGTCGAGGTTCAGCAAGGTGGTGTCCGTGCCGCCGCCCGAGACCCAGCGCTGTTGAAAGCGGCTCCAGTCGCGTTCCACCACCGAAAAACGTGTGCCCACGGTGTCGTCCCAGGGGACGAACAACGGGCGCTCGGGGTTGCCGTTGCGAAGTTGCTCCAGACCGCTGTTGAAGTCGTCGACCTGCTGCGGCAGCCGCTGCTGGCTGGCGGTGCCAACCGACAACGCCATGCGGTAGGCCTGCATGCGCATGCGGCCGGCCTCGTTCACCGCCGCCGCACCACCTTCGAGTTGCCATGAGACCCACAGGGTCATGGCGATGGACACCAGCGCCAGCAGCAGGAACGGCGTTGCCACCAACGCGCGCTTGGCGCCCAGGCTCCAGTGTTTGCGAGTGCTCATCGCTCCATTATGGAGCGCGCATGAATCAGGCGTTACGCTCGAAAACAGCTGCAATGCCCTGGCCGCCACCAATACACATGGTGACCAGAGCATAGCGGCCCTGGATGCGCTGCAGCTCGTACAGCGCCTTGACCGTGATCAGCGCCCCCGTGGCGCCAATCGGGTGGCCGAGCGAAATGCCGGAGCCATTCGGGTTGACTTTGGCGGGATCGAGGCCGAGGTCGCGTGTCACGGCACAGGCCTGGGCGGCAAACGCCTCGTTGGCCTCGATCACATCGAGGTCCTGGACCGTGAGCCCGAGCTTCTTGAGCACCTTTTGCGAGGCGGGCACCGGGCCGATACCCATATATTTGGGATCGACGCCAGCATGGGCATAACCTATCAGGCGCGCGAGCGGCTGCAGGCCACGCGCCTTGGCCGTTGCGCCGTCCATGAGCACGACGGCAGCGGCGGCGTCGTTGATGCCCGATGCATTGCCAGCGGTGACGGTGCCGTTTTCCTTGAGGAAGGCCGGTTTGAGCCTGGCCATGTCCTCCAGCGAGCAGTTGGCGCGGAAGTGTTCGTCGGTGTCGAAGGCGATGTCGCCCTTGCGGCTCTTGAGGATCACCGGCAGGATCTGGCTCTTGAAGTAACCCGCCTTGGTAGCCCGCTCGGCCCGGTTGTGGCTCTCCAGCGCCAGCTGGTCCTGGTCGGCGCGGGTAATACCCCACTTGGCTGCGATGTTCTCGGCCGTGATGCCCATGTGGATGGCATGGAACGGATCGTGCAGCGCGCCCATCATCATGTCGATCATCTTCGCGTCGCCCATGCGCGAGCCCCAGCGGCTGCTCAGGCTGGCGTAGGGTGCGCGGCTCATGTTCTCGGCGCCGCCGCCGATGGCGATGTCGCAGTCGCCAAGCGCGATGGCCTGCGCCGCCGACACGATGGCCTGCAACCCGGAGCCGCACAGGCGGTTGACGTTGAAGGCCGGCGTGCCCTCGCCGCAGCCACCGTTGATGGCGGCCACGCGCGACAGGTACATGTCCTTGGGTTCGGTGTTTACAACATGGCCGAAAACGACGTGGCCGACATCGGCTCCCGCCACGCCGGCACGTTGGAGGGATTCGCGCACGACCTGCGCGCCGAGTTCGGTCGGGGCCACGTCCTTCAGGGCGCCCCCAAACGTGCCGATGGCGGTACGGACGGCACTGACGACGACGATTTCACGGCTCATGGGACTTCCTTGGAGTTGGTGGGGTTGAAACGGAGAGTTTGACGGAAGCGGATTTCGGGGCCCTTACAACCGGGCAGGGGTTCAGGCGGCGACGACGATGGTGTAGTTGGCGCGCAGGCCGTCACCGCCGGGCAGGAAAGGCGCTGTCACTGCGGCGCGATCCGCGTCGTCGCGCAGGTTGCGCCAGGCCGAGTCGCGCGTATTGGCCGGATCGCCCTGCACATACAACTGCGTGGTCAGCACGGTGCGGCTGCCCAGTTTGACCTTGACGTGGATGTGTGGCGCACGCCCGGTATAGGCCACCGGACGGATGGTGCGGAAGCGGTAACGACCGTCGGCATCGACCTGCACCTTGCCGAATCCCTGGAACGCGCCATCAGCCCGGTTGCCGTCGCCGGGGTGGTGGTAGTGGCCCGCACCGTCACACTGCCAGATCTCGACCAATGCCCCGGCCACCGGCCGACCATCGATGTCGATGACGTTGCCCTCGATCCAGGCTGGCTGGCCCTGCCCGTATTGCAGGGAGCCATTGCGCAGCAGGTCGAAATCGCTGTCGCGGGGTAACTCGACCGGATAGAACGGGCCCTCGGTCTGGCGCGGGGTCAGGCGTCGCGCGGCCTGCGCACGGGCGTGTTCGCCAGGCCAGAGCGCCGAGCCGGCAACCATCGCGGCGATCATGCGCCGGCGCGGACTGAACGAGGAAGGCGGAAGGGTCATGGCGGGTCCCGGGATGAAACACAAGAG
>JANOUM010000239.1:0-2376 GCA_031416855.1 Rhodoferax sp.
TGCCCGAGTTGTACAGGTAGTTCTGCCCCGTGGCCATGTTGCGCCACAGGATGTCGGCCTTGCCATCAGCCTGGAAGTCGCCCACACCGGCCACCTGCCAGGCCTGGTTCGCCTCAGAGGCCACCGCCTGCTGCGTGGCGCTGTTGCCGCTCTTCCAGATTGTGTTGGCGCCCGTGGCCGTGTTGCGGAACAGGATGTCGCTTTTTCCATCACCGTCGAAATCGCTGGCGGTGGAGCGGGGCGGCACGTAACCACCACTCACATTGGCAGCCGTGACGGCCCCTCTGCTGGTGTTGTTGAGTGTGGCGATGGTCTGGAAGGCACCGAGCCCGGCACCGTCACTGTCGGCTTCGACCAGCAGGTTGGCGCCAGACTGGGTCAGCCGCAGGTGCCCGCTCAGGAAAGGATTGGCGCCCGCGGAGTAGTTGGTGAACCCACCCACAATGGCCGTGACATCGAGCACGTCGCCACCCACACCGACCGCGAAGTCGGTCACCGTGTCGTTGGAGCCCAGGCTCAGGACGAAGCTGTCGGCCCCGGCGCCACCGGTCAGGGTGTCGTTGCCCAGGCCGCCGTCGATGGTGTCGTTGCCGGCAATGCCATCAAACTTCTCCGCCGCCGCGGCGTCCGCACCGAAGAACCGGTCGTCGAAGATGCTGCCGCGTACGCCTTCGATGTTGAGCAGCGTGTCGACACCGCCCTGGCCGTCGTAGGCAAACCCGGCACCTGCGCCGCCGAGCTTGACAAAGACACCCGTCTTGGCATTGCCTGCGAATTCAACCCTGTCAAAACCCGAGCCGCCATCGATATAGTCGTTGCCGGCATCACCCCGGAAAGCCTCCAGCGCGTCGTTGGCCGCGTTGCCCCCGAGCAGGGTGTCATTGAACCTGGAGCCAACGGCCATCTCGATGTTCAGCAAACTATCGATGCCGCCCGCACCATCCTCTGCGTAACCAATCGCCAGATTGACATACACCGCTGTGCCGGCACTGTTGTAACGGGCCCGATCAAAACCGGTGCCACCGTCGATGGTGTCGTTGCCAGGACCGCCTTCAAACTGTTCAAACCCGAAACCTGTGCCCGTCAGGCTGTCGTCGTAGTTGGACCCCCGCACCTCATTGAAGTTGGAAATGCTGTCGTTGCCCGCCCCACCTGTGACGGCACCCGTCAGAAGATTGACGGTGACGGCACTCGGCGCACTGCCATAACTGATCCGGTTACCGTTCTCGAAGTTGACGATGTCGGTGATGACGCCGCCATTGATAGTGTCGTTGCCCGGGCCGCCTTCGAAATACTCCCATGTCAAGGCGGTGCTGCCCGTAATGCTGTCATTGAAGTTGGAGCCCACTAGCTGGTTGATGTTGACCAGTGTGTCGGTGCCGTTGGCGCCTTTGGTCACCGTGGCGCTGCCCGTGCTGCCGTTGCCGGTGATGCCTGAAAAGTTGGCGGCGATGCCCACGCTGGACGCTGTGTAGGTCACAAAATTCATGTCCAGGCCAAACCAGAGGTCGGTCACCACGCCACCATCGATGGACATGCTGCCGGCCTGACCGACGTTGAAGGTGTCTGCACCCTCGCCGCCAAATAACGAGTCATTGCCAAGCAAACCATTGACGGTGTCGTTGCCTGCCAAGCCGAAAATCCTGTTGGCATTGGTGTCGGCACCACCCGACAGGGTGTCGGCAAATGCGCTGCCCTCCAGGTTCTCGATGCTGAGCAGCGTGTCAGAGCCGGAACCACCGGTACCCTGCAAAGCGGCCGTTCCCAGGCTGACGGTGACCGGACCGGTGGCCCGCGCATACGACGCCGTGTCGTTGCCGCCGCCGCCATCGATGATATTGTTGCCGTCACCCGCATAGAGGGTGTTGTTCACGCTGTTGCCGGTTCCGTTGATGGCACCCGGCCCAAACAGTTCGAGGTTCTCCACATTGCCGCCGTTGATGCCGGCACCATCGGTGTCGACCAGGCTGTACGACACGCTGGCCCGCACCAGGTCGGTACCCTGGCCACCGAGCTCATCCACGACGTCGCTGGCCGAGTCCACCACATAGGTGTCGTCGCCGACGCCGCCGAACATGCTGTCCGCGCCCTGGCCACCGTCCATCGTGTCGTTGCCGTTGCCGCCATTCAGGTTGTTGCCGGCGCTGTTGCCGACCAGGCGATTGGCTGATGCGTTGCCGGCCGCGTCGATCATTGCGGAGCCCGTGAGCGTGAGGTGCTCGACGTTGGCCAAGGCCGCAAGCGAATAACTCACCGAGCTGAACACCTGGTCGATCTCGGACCCCAGGGCCGACGCCTCGGTGATCACGTCGCCCACGTTGTCCACCACATAGGTATCGCCGCCCAGCCCGCCGGTGAGTGTGTCGGCACCGAGCC
>JANOUM010000240.1:0-7630 GCA_031416855.1 Rhodoferax sp.
GCAGGCCGAGATGAGCAAGCTGGCTGCCGCAGCCAAGACCGGCAACCTCGACACCATCAAGGCCGCCTTCGGCCCGACCGGTGGGGCCTGCAAGGCCTGCCACGACGACTTCCGCAAAGAATAGGTCTTTTGCCCCGCCCGCTGGCGTAGGGATTGCTGTCACACCCCAGGCCGCCCGCGGCTTGGCCCAGTTGTTACTTTTCGGGGCGGCTTCGACAACCGGCCCGGACACTTGGTCCGGTAGCTGGTCCGGCAGGAAGCCGCCCGACTGGTGCCGCCACAAGGTCGCGTAGTGGCCGTCCAGCGCCAGCAGCTGGGCGTGGGTGCCTGCCTCCACGAGCCGCCCCTCGTCCAGCACGATCAGCCGGTCCAGCCGTGCGATGGTCGACAGGCGGTGTGCGATCGCGATCACCGTCTTGCCGTCCATCAGGCCGAGCAGTTGTTCCTGGATCGCCTGTTCCACCTCGCTGTCCAGCGCCGAGGTGGCTTCATCCAGGATCAGGATTGGGGCGTCCTTCAGGATCACGCGCGCGATGGCAATACGCTGGCGCTGCCCACCCGAGAGTTTGACACCGCGTTCTCCCGCATGGGCATCGAAGCCTTCGCGCCCCTTCCAGTCGCGCAGCCCGAGCACGAACTCGCAGGCCTGAGCCTTGCGCGCGGCGGCCATCACCTCGTCCATGCTGGCCTGTGGCCTGCCGTAGCGGATGTTTGCCGCGATCGAGCGGTGCAGCAGCGAGGTGTCCTGCGTCACCATGCCGATCTGCGCCCGCACACTGTCCTGCGTGGCGTACCCGATGTCCTGACCGTCGATCAGGATGCGCCCGCTGACCGGCTCGAAGAAACGCAGCAGCAGGTTGACGAGTGTGGACTTGCCGGCCCCCGAGCGCCCGATCAGGCCGATACGTTCACCGGCCCCGATGTGCAGGTCGATGCCCTGCAGCACCGGGCGTTGCGCGTCATAGGCAAACCCGAGCCGCTCGAAGCGGATCTCGCCGCGCGTCACGGTGAGCGGCTGCGCATTGCTGCGGTCGGTCATGGCCAGGGGAACTGCAATGGTCTCCATGCCTTCCTGCACCACACCGATGTTCTCGAAGATGCCCGCCACTTCCCACGACACCCAGCCGGCGGCGCTGGTGATCTGCCAGGCCAGGGGCAGCGCCATCGCGAACACGCCCACTTCCAGCCGGTGCGCCTGCCACAGGCTCAGGCCAACTGCGGCGGTGGCCACCAATAACAGCGCATTGAGCATCCACAGGGTCCAGATGAACTGCGTCACCAGGCGCATGTGCCGCGCGATCGCCTGCTGGTGGGCATCGAGCACGTCCTGCACATGCCGGTCCTCGTCGCTCGGGCGTGCGAACAGCTTCACGGTGAGGATGTTGGTATAGGTGTCCACCACCCGGGCCACCACGCGCGAGCGCACCTCCGAGCTGGCCTTGGACAGGTCGCGCATGCGCGGCACGAAGTGGCGCAGGAACAGCACGTAGCCGGCAAACCAGCACAGTGTGGGCAGGGCCAGCCGCCAGTCGGCCATCCACAACAGGACGATGGTCGTCACACCGTAGACCAGGATGTACCAGACCGCGCGCACCCCCGACACGGCGCTTTCGCGCAGGGCGTTGCCGGTCTGCACCACCCGGTTGGCGATGCGCCCGGCGAAGTCGTCCTGGAAGAACGGCCAGCTCTGGCGCACCACGTGCCAGTGGTTCTGCCAGCGCACCAGGCTGGTCAGGCCCGGCATCACGGCGTTGAAGCGCAGCAGGCTGTCCAACAGCAGCACCGCCGGGCGCAGCACCAGCATGAAAACCAGCATCACCAGCAGCATGGGCCGGGCAGCCTCCAGGGCTGCCGTCCGGTCGGTGGCAGTCATCAGAGCTACCAGCTTGCCAATCAGCACCGGGGTGACGGTGTCACTCAGCGCCACCAGCAGGCAACTCAGCAGCATACCCAGGAACAGGCCCCGCGTCTGGCGGATGAAATGCCAATAAAAGGCCAGCAGGCCGGCCGGTGGGGCACCTGCAGGGGGCTGTGCGGTGGCCTGCACCCGCGACTCGAAAACCCGAAACAATGCATCCAACATGCGGTCACTGTAGCGGAGCGCTCGTTAAAATTCCCGCTCCCCACCGGAGACATCCATGACGCAGCCCGCCGCGCCCAAAACCTTTGCCTCCCAGGCCGACCTGGCCGACAAGAAAATCACCTTCGAGCAGCTCAGCGCCCATTGCTGGGCCTATACGGCCGAAGGCGACCCGAACTCCGGTGTGGTCATCGGCGACCAGTACATCCTGGTCAGCGACGCCACTGCCACGCCGGCCATGGCGCGCGACTTGATTGCCCAGATCCGGACCATCAGCGACAAGCCGATCAAATATGTGCTGCTGACGCACTACCATGCGGTCCGGGTGCTGGGCGCAAGCGCCTTCGCCGAGGCCGGCTGTACCGAGATCATCGCCAGCCAGGGCACGCTCGACCTGATCCACGAGCGCGGCGCGCAGGACATGCAAAGCGAGATGGAGCGCTTTCCGCGGCTGTTTCGCAACGCCGAGAGCATTCCGGGCCTGACCTGGCCCACGCTGGTGATCGGTGGCGGAGACCCGACGAAGCATGAGGTGCCGGGCCGCCTGACGCTCGACCTGGGGGGGGTGACGGTGCAGTTGTGGCACCCTGGCCCGGGCCACACCCGTGGTGACACCATCGCGTGGGTCGCACAGGAAAAAGTACTGTTCAGCGGCGACCTGGTCGAATACCAGGCCGGCGTGTACACCGGCGACGCGCACCTGCAGGAGTGGCCCGCCACGATCGAGGCGTTGCGCGCACTGAATGCCGAGGCGATCGTGCCGGGCCGCGGCGAAGCCATGAAGGGGCAGGCCGACGTCAACAAGGCGTTGGACTACACCAAGTTGTGGGTCGAGACGCTGTACCGATGCGGCCAGGAGGCTGCCGCAGCCAACATGGACTTGAAAGCGGCGATGGCGCTCACCCGCAAGAGCATGGACCCGATCTTCGGTCAGGTCTTCATCTACGAACACTGCCTGCCGTTCGACGTCACGCGCGCCCATGATGAGGCGCGCGGCATCAAGAACCCGCGCATCTGGACCGCACAGCGCGACCAGGAAATGTGGGCCGCGCTGCAAGCCTGACGCCGATGCGCGGCACGGGTCATCAGGCCGCGCTGCGGCCGGACAGGTGGCGCGCCATCGGTGGCAGCACCGACACCTTCTGCACCAGTTCGCGGATCGTGTCGCAGCAGGTCTTGCTGCGGATGCTGCGCAGCTGCGTGCGCACAGTCGAGATCTGCACCCCGTGGTGGTCGGCGATCTGCGCCGGGCGCAGTCCTTTGCAGACCTGTGCCAGCACCTGTCCCTCGGCATTGGTGAGTCCGCGTTGGCGTGCGAACAAGGCCATCGTCGATGCGTCGCAAAACTGCTGCTTGGCGAATACCAGCAGAGCGTAGCTGGCTGGGGCCGGGCGTGCATGCCGGGCCATCGGCGCGTCGTCCGGCACCGGATGCAGCAGCGGCAGGATCGCCACAGTCGAGGCCTGCGGGTCGCTGCCCAGGTTCAGCAGCCCGCGCAGGCCCGACTTGGTGCGGGCCAGGGTGTTGCGCAGGGCTTCGGCGTGCCCGGGCCGGACCGCCGACAGCCGCCCGTCGACCAGGCACAGGCCACTCGGGTTGTGCGCCCGCGCGCCGCCGTCGACCGCGTTGCCTGCCAGCGCCGCATGCCCCGGACTGTTGGCAAACTGGATTCTTCCGCTATCGACATCGAGCACCACCATGCCGTAGTCGATCTGGTCGAGGGCCAGACGGAGCAAGGCCAGTTCGGGGGGCTCCGTGGGCCCGCCATTGCGCGCCTGGTCCGCACTGCCGCTTGCCGTTGTTGCCTCTGAACGCCTGTCGAACGTGGGGACCATGGTGTTGCTCCTTTGACGCACCCGACCGGCGGCTGCCTGTCGTTGTTGAATGCGTTGCAGTGAGCGTAGATCCGGGCCGCGCGTTCAGGCAGTGCGCCTGACGCCGGATATTTGTGACGTATGCACCAAAACCAGATCGGGCGGCTTACCAGCGCGGCGGCAGCTTGCCCACCAGCACGATGCGACGTTCGACGATGCGCACGTAGCCGCCGCTCTGCAGGTCTTTCAGAATGCGGCTGACCATCTCGCGGCTGCAACCGACGCGGCTGGCGATGTCCTGGTGCGTGATGCGCTCCTCGATGCGCCGGGTGCCATCGGCCTGCGGCGCGGCAAGGTCCTGCAGGCACTGCGTCAGTCGCCCGTAGACATCGATGAAGGCCAGGTTGCGCGCATCGCGCGTGGCCAGCCGCAGGCGTCGGATCACCTTGGACAGCAGTTCCAGCGCGAATTCGGGGCGCTGCGCGATGAAGCCCAGCAGATTGATCCGCGAGACCACCGCGCACACGCAGGCCTCCTGCGTCACCACGCTGGCAGAGCGCTGCCCGCCATCGAGCGCCATCTCGCCGAAATACTCGCCCGGGCCGAACAGCCCGAAGGTGATCTCCTTGTCGTTGCTATCGGTGCAATACACCTTGACCCGACCACTGAGCAGTATGAACACGGTGTCGCCGGTATCGCCCTCGTGGATCAGGATGCTGCCTTTGCGGTAGCGGCGCACCTCGCTGTGTGCTGTCAGCGCCCGCACGCCGATGGTGAAGCTGGTCGAAGCGATCAGGCGGGCAAGTTCTGTGGACATCGGGTGGCTGCGCGGTTCAGGGTTTGATTGCCAGTTCGCGGGCATCGCGTTCGTAGGCGGCCAGACGGCGCACGGCCCGTTCGCGCTGTTCGGCTGTGGTGCTGTTGTGCAACTGGGCGAACGACTTGCAGCTGTCCGAGAGCGCGCGGTCGGCATAGGCGCGGTAGGCCTGGGTGGGTGAATCGATCGAGCGTTCCAGCAATGCGCGCACGGCGCTGTTGGCCTGGGCCACGGTGGGCCTGGGCCCGCCGGGCACACTGATGGATTGGCGCAGGGTCTGCAGCATGTCGCGCTGGCGACGCAGCCGCTCGGCGTAACTCAGCTGCGGATCGAAGCCGGATTGCTGGATCGAGGCCCGCAGCACCGCCGACTGGCGCTCTTCAAGCGAACCATAGAACTGTTCGCTGCGTTCGACCGAGGATTTGAGCCGCCGGGCCTGCCGCTCCGCCGGGCCACCGGCGACCCAGTCGTTCTGCCACTCCTTGTTGTTCTTGGCGAACTTGGCCTCGATATGCGCGAGCTGTGCGGCGCTCAGGCCCATCATCACCTCGACGCCCGGTGTTTCCGCCTGGACGATCACCGCGTCGATCCGCTTGCGCATTTCGGCGAACAGGCTGCACATCTGCTCGGGCGTGGTGTCGGCAGGGGCCAGCAGCCGGGTCTTCTGCAGCAGGTCGGCGATCTTCACCAGTTCGTTGCCGCGGTGCCAAAGCAACAGCCTGGCCAGCTCTTCGCGCACGCGCAGCGATTGCGCGTCGTCCAGGTCGGCGTATCCATCGAGCCACCAATAAGCGAATTCCGGTGCGTTGTTATAGGCCAATTTGATCGCGCTGCAACCCTGTAGCAGCACGAGTACCAAAATCAGCGGCAGCAGCCCGATAATCCAGGACCATAAAACATGTAGATGACGGGAACCAGCCATGGCAGCAGGCGCAGACGCGGTAGATGTGGTCATTATGGCTGCGGGCAAAGGCACCCGCATGAAGAGCAAGTTGCCCAAAGTATTGCATCGATTGGCCGGTCGTGCGCTGGTGCACCATGTGCTGGACATGGCTGCGGGACTCGGCGCGCGCAGCGCGGTGCTGATCACCGGGCACGGGGCAGACGCGGTCGAGGCGGCCTGCGGGCCGGCGCGCGGTGCCTTCGGGGGCGTGCGGATCGCGGTGGTTCGCCAGGAGCCGCAGCTGGGCACGGGCCACGCGGTCCAGCAGGCGGTGCCGGTCTTGCCCGACGCCGGCCTGGTGCTGGTGCTCAGCGGCGACGTGCCCCTGACCGAGGTCGGCACGCTGCGGGCCCTGGTCGATCTGTGCGCCGGCGACAGCCTGGCACTGCTCACGGTCGATCTGCCTGATCCCACGGGGTATGGCCGCGTGTTGCGCGCAGGTGAAGGGGACAACGCGCCGGTGCAGCGCATCGTCGAGCACAAGGACGCCAGCGCCGATCAACGCGCAGTGCGCGAAATCTACAGCGGGATCATGGCTGTTCCCGCGCGCCTGCTCAAGGCCTGGCTGGCGCGGCTGGACAATGACAACGCCCAGAAGGAGTACTACCTGACCGATATCGTCAGGTTCGCGGTCGCCGACGGAGTGCCGGTGCGCGCGCACAAGATCACCGATGCGGTGCAGGTGGCCGGCGTCAACAGCCCCTTGCAGCTAGCCGAACTCGAGCGCGCCTTCCAGCTGCGGCTGGCCGCGACGCTGATGGAGCAAGGGGTCCGCATCGCCGACCCGGCGCGTTTCGACGTGCGCGGCAGCTTGCGCTGTGGACAGGATGTGGCCATCGATGTGAACTGCATCTTCGAAGGCCGGGTGTCGCTGGCCGATGATGTGTCGATCGGCGCCCACTGCGTGATTGCCAACGCCGCCATTGCCGCCGGTGCGGTGATCCATCCATTCACCCATATCGACGGCGAGAAGGCCGGCGTGACAGTGGGTGAGGGCGCGCTGGTGGGGCCGTTTGCGCGGCTGCGCCCAGGCGCCGTGCTGGGCGCACAGGTGCACATCGGTAATTTCGTCGAGGTCAAGAACTCTACCCTGGCCCAGGGTGCCAAGGCCAACCATCTCGCCTACCTGGGTGATGCCACGGTCGGCGAACGCGTCAACTACGGTGCCGGCAGCATCACCGCCAATTACGACGGCGCGTTCAAGCATCGCACGGTGATCGAGGCCGACGTGCACGTCGGCAGCAACTGCGTGCTGGTGGCACCGGTCACGATCGGTGCCGGAGGCACGGTCGGTGCCGGCTCCACCATCACCAAAGACACGCCGCCGGGAGCCCTCAGCGTCGCGCGCGGCCGCCAGGCCGGGATCGCCGGATGGAAACGCCCGAAGAAGTGAACCCGGCGCTGCAGGCTGCCCTCCAACAGGTGGCGGATCTGCAACAGCAGTTGGCGCAGGCGCGCCTGGTGTTCGAAGAGTTCACCTATTCGGTGTCGCACGACCTGCGCGCACCCTTGCGCCACGTCACGTCCTACCTGAAGATCATCCAGGAGGACCTGGGGGAAGCCGTCGATCCCGGTGTTGCCGCGCACCTGCAGACCGCGGGCGACGCAGCCGTGCAGATGGGCCGCCTGATGGACGGACTGCTGGAACTCTCGCGCACCGGGCGGGTCGAGTTGCAGCCAAGCCGGGTCGACCTGCAGCGCCTGGTGGCTGAACTGCAGGACAAACTCGCAGCGGCCCTCGGCGAGCGCCGGATACGCTGGCGCATCGCCCCCGACCTGCCGGACGTGCACGGCGACCTGGCGCTGCTGGGCCAGATGCTGTTGTGCCTGCTGGGCAACGCCGTCAAGTTCACGCGCCAAAACGATCCTGGCACCATCGACATCGGCTGGCGTGCGCTGGGTGACGGCTGGTGTGAGCTGCACATCCAGGACAACGGCGCCGGTTTCGAGCCACGGTTCGCCGACAAGCTGTTCCG
>JANOUM010000241.1:0-2946 GCA_031416855.1 Rhodoferax sp.
CGGACCCCGGATCGCGGTCCGGGGCAGGCCCGATCCGCAATCCAGTGCGCCAACTGCATGGATGCCCCCGGATCGAAGTCCGGGGCAGGCTCATCAAGCCCGGCATGACAGTGGGATATTGGCAATTTCCGTCTCCCTAAGGCACGGGCTGTGAAGCCGCCCTCGGGGGGCTTGCTCGACGACAAAAACGATTTCGGTCATTTCAGCGGTTCCTGGTCAAGAATGGGCCTGGCGTGGGTTGGACTGACCGCCCGCTAGACCGGCTTTGAACAGCAAATGAGACCGAGTATGCCTCGAAGCCGGCTGCATGTCCGCTTGCCCGGAAACGACTACACAAGCCGGGCACTGATTTGGGCTACCAACGGCCCCAAACTCCTGGTTGTAGCCGCCGGAGTGCCCCTGAAGTTCGTTAGTGAACGACCCCCTGGAGGAGACCAACATACCTCGCGGGGAACCTTGACCATCTTGTTTCTCAAATTGAACAGCATTGCGGTTAGCATGCCGATTTTTGGAGAACCCCATGTTGAAGCTTTATATCGGCAACAAGAACTACTCGTCCTGGTCCATGCGGCCCTGGGTCCTGCTGCGGCAGGCCGGCATACCGTTCGAGGAAGTGATGGTGCGCTTCGACTCCTTCTCCGCAGACTCGGAGTTCAAGCAGCGCCTCGGCGCGCTTTGTCCGTCGGGCAGGGTGCCGGTCCTCGTGGACGATGCCCTGGTGGTGTGGGACACGCTGGCGATCGCGGAATACCTGGCGGAGAAACATCCACAAGCGGCCCTGTGGCCCGTCGCCGGCCAGGCACGGGCCCGTGCGCGCAGCATTTGCGCCGAAATGCATTCCGGCTTCCAGGCGTTGCGCGGCGCCTGCCCGATGAACATCGAAGCCGCACTGCCGGACACCGGCGCGCTGATCTGGCGTGACAAGCCCGCCGTGCGCGCGGATGTGACGCGCATCGTGGAGATGTGGGGCGAGTTGCTGGCCGAACACGGGGGCCCGATGCTGTTCGGCGCCTTTTCGATTGCCGACGCGTATTTTGCGCCGGTGTGCATGCGACTGAAGACCTATGCGCTGCCGGTGCCGGAGCCGATCAGCGCCTACATCGCGGGCATCTGCGCGCTGCCCGGTGTGCAGGCCTGGATCGACG
The DNA here is from genome assembly GCA_031416855.1 of Rhodoferax sp. Taxonomy (GTDB): domain Bacteria; phylum Pseudomonadota; class Gammaproteobacteria; order Burkholderiales; family Burkholderiaceae_C; genus CAISIP01. Next base: position 1,146 of record JANOUM010000241.1, read on the forward strand.
GAGCGCGGGCCGAAAATGACTTCCTCGACTTCGAGGAACCGTACCGCCTGCACCGCTGAGCCCGGGTCGGGTTGCCGGTGACCCTGGCCTACACTCCCGGCCATGCAGATCTACCTGGTTGGCGGCGCCGTGCGGGACACCCTGCTGGGCCTGCCCGTCAAGGACCGCGACTGGGTGGTGGTGGGAGCCACACCGCAACAACTGCTGGACCACGGCTTCGTGCCGGTCGGCCGGGACTTTCCGGTATTCCTGCATCCCACCACCAAGGAGGAATATGCGCTGGCCCGCACCGAGCGCAAGACTGCCCCGGGTTACCAGGGTTTTGCCGTCCATGCCGCGCCCGACGTGACATTGGAGGACGACCTCGCGCGGCGTGACATCCGCATCAATGCAATGGCGGTCGAGGCCTCGCAATTGCGCGGCGACGGCAGCTTCGACCCCGCCCAGGTCCAATTGACCGACCCATTCCAGGGCCTGGCGGATCTGCGCAACCGGGTCCTGCGCCATGTCACCGACGCGTTCCGGGAGGACCCGGTGCGTATCTTGCGGGTGGCGCGTTTCGCCGCGCGTTTCGCGGATTTCGAGGTTGCCCGGGGCACCATGGACCTGATGCAGGCCATGGTTGACCACGGTGAGGCCGCCGCGCTGGTGGCCGAACGGGTGTGGCAGGAAATGGCCCGCGGCCTGATGGAAGCCGCACCCTCGCGCATGTTCACCGTGCTGCAGGCCTGCGGAGCGCACCCGGTCGTGTTGCCCGAACTGGCGCAGGGTCCGGCTGGCCCGGGTCCGCACGTCCTGCGCATGCTCGACCAGTGCGCCGAGCGCCGAGCGCCGCTGGCGGTACGGTTCGCCTGCCTGTGCCTGTACGCCCACCCGGTGGCCGCACCAGCACCGGTTGCAGGCACGCAGCACCCGATCCGTGGGTTGTGCGCACGGTTGCGCGTGCCGATCGACTGCGCGGCGATGGCCGAGGTGGCGGCGCGTGAACGGTTGGCGCTGCAGGCCTGCGAGCGCCAGCCAGCCGGTGTACTGGTGCAGTTGCTGGAACGCTGCGATGCCTTTCGCAAGCCGGCGCGGTTTGCCGACCTGCTGCTGGTCACCGAATGCGACGCCCAAGCCGGGAACGATCGGCTCGACCGGCCCTACCCGCCGCGCCAGCGCCTGCTGGCCGTGCTGGCCGCCACCCAGGCGGTATCCACCCGCGACATCGCCGCACAGGCGCAGGCCCGCGGCCTGGGCGGACGGCAGATCGGCGACCTGGTGCATGCGGCGCGGGTGGAGGCGGTGGCAGCCCTGGCGGGCTGATCCACCGGTGGCACCGGTGCCAGGCCGGTGGCATCCGGGATGCGATCGATGCCGGGATCGAGGTTGATCTGGGCGACCGCATCGTGCGCCAGGCGATCCTGGCGGATGCCGCGCTGACCTTCGGGTTGTTGAACATGGCCATGTCGGATGCGTTTGTCGCCGCCTGGGCCACCACATACAGCCTGAACGTGCCGCGGCCGGTAACCTACGTGCAACTGTTCATCGACAGCGCCTGGGTGCCCAGCCTGATGGACACACCGCCGCTCCCGCAATACCCGTCGGGCCCTAGCCTCAACGCTCGGGCTAAGGCAAACTGACCCCGGTGGACGGAGGCCGGCGCAATGGCGAGGCCAAGCTCTGCTGCAAGCAATGCAGCCACAGCTGGACCATCACGCCCCGGGGTATGCCGTTCAGCGCACCAGCGCCAGCGCGGCGTAGTCGCCCACCTGTTCACCGATGCCGGCGGCCACCAGATCGAAGCCCTGGGTCAACGCGC
>JANOUM010000242.1:0-2750 GCA_031416855.1 Rhodoferax sp.
GGGCACAACTGCGCTTCGGCCAGCGCGCCCAGCGGCGTGTCCACGGTGTTCAACATGGTGTGCAGGTCGGTGGCCAACGGGTCGAGGTACAACAAGCCGGTGACGACCTCGCCGCGGGCCTGCTGCGCCTGCATGTAGCTCATCGCGGCATAACGGTCAGTGGGGTCGTAGCCGGAGTGCAGCTTGCGCAGGCGCAGCGTGCTGCCATCATGCTGCTGCACATCGACCACTTCGCCGGCAGCGTACTGCGTGGTGATCTCATCGCGCGGTGTGATGAAGTCAATGCGGCTGACTGCCTCGTTGTGCTGGCGCACGTAGTCGTAGCTCTTGGTGCTGCCCCCATGGTTGTTGAAGGTGACACACGGGCTGATCACGTCGATGAACGCCGCGCCGCCGTGCGACATGGCACCCTTGATCAGCGGAACCAGCTGCTCCTTGTCGCCCGAGAAGCTGCGCGCCACATAGGTGGCTCCAAGCTGCAGCGCGAGCCCGACCAGATCGACCGGGCTGTCGTTGTTGATCACGCCCTTCTTGCTCTTGGAGCCGCGGTCGGCGGTGGCGGAAAACTGGCCCTTGGTCAGCCCGTAGACGCCGTTATTCTCAACGATGTAGGCCATGCGCACACCCCGACGCATCGCGTTGGCGAACTGCCCCAGGCCGATCGAGGCCGAATCTCCGTCACCCGACACGCCCAGGTACAACAGGTCGCGGTTGGCCAGATTGGCGCCGGTCAGCACCGACGGCATGCGCCCGTGAACGGTGTTGAACCCGTGCGACGCGCCGAGAAAGTAGTCCGGTGTCTTGGAACTGCAGCCGATGCCCGACAACTTGGCCACCCGGTGTGGTTCGATGTCCAGTTCCCAGCAGGCCTGGATGATGGCCGCCGAGATCGAGTCGTGACCGCAGCCGGCACACAGGGTCGAGATACGCCCCTCATAGTCGCGCCGTGTATAGCCGACTTTGTTCAGTGTGAGGGAGGGATGGTGCAACCGGGGCTTGGTGATGTAGGTCATGCCAATTCCTTGTCAGGCATTGTGGTGGCGTTTGGCACGGCCACCGGGCGCACCAGCTTGCGGATGGCCCCGGCGATGAAACGCGCCGTGATCGGCGTGCCATCGTAATGCAGCACGCGCTTGAAGCGCGCCGGATCGATGTCGAGTTCATTGACCAGCAACGAATGCATCTGCGCGTCGCGGTTTTGCTCCACCACGAACACCAGCGCATGGGCGGCGATGAAATCGGCGACGGAATCAGGGAACGGGAATGCGCACAGGCGCAGCGCATCGACGTGCAGGTCTTCCTGTTCCAGCACATCGAGCGCCTCGCCCATGGCCGGGCTGGTCGAACCGAAATAGATCACGCCCAGCGTGGAGGGTTTCCTGGCCGCCCGCAAGACCGGTTGTGGCACCAGGTCCGCCGCGGTGCGGAACTTCTTCAGCAGCCGCTCCATGTTGTAGACATAGTCCGGCCCGCGCTCGGAATATCGCGCGTACGGGTCCCGCGTGGTGCCGCGGGTGAAAAATGCGCCCTTGGTCGGGTGCGTTCCAGGCAGCGTACGCCAGGGGATGCCGTCACCATCGACGTCCTTGTAACGACCAAAATCCTTGCCAGCCTCAAGCTCGGCGGCCGTCATCACTTTGCCCCGGTCATAGGTTCGGGCATCGTCCCAGACGAAGGGTTTGGACAGGCGCTGATTCATGCCGATGTCCAGGTCGGTCATCAGGAAGATCGGTGTCTGCAGGCGGTCGGCAAGATCCAGGGCTTTGGCAGCATGCTCGAAACACTCGTACGGATCCTCGGGGAACAGCAACACATGTTTGGTATCCCCGTGCGAGGCATAGGCACAAGCCAGCAGGTCGGACTGCTGGGTCCGCGTCGGCATGCCGGTGGACGGCCCGCCGCGCTGCACGTTGACGATCGTGACGGGAATCTCGGCAAAGTAGGCCAGGCCGATAAATTCGGTCATCAAGGAGATGCCGGGCCCGGACGTGGCGGTGAAGGCGCGCGCGCCGTTCCAGCCGGCGCCAACCACCATGCCGATGGACGCCAATTCATCCTCGGCCTGCACGATCGCATAACGATGCTGGCCGGTCGCCGGGTCGACCCGGAACTTGTCGCAATACTTCTGGAACGCCTCAGGCACCGACGACGAAGGCGTGATCGGGTACCACGCGGCCACCGACGCGCCCCCGTAGATGCACCCCAGCGCCACAGCGCTGTTGCCATCGGTGAAGATTTGGTCACCTACCATGTCGGACTTGCGCACCCGGATGCCCAGCGGGCCGTCGAGGTGCTCCCGGGCGAAGTCACGCCCCAGGTGCAAGGCCCGCACGTTGGAGTCGAGCAGGCGCTCCTTGCCCTTGTACTGCTCCGAGAACAAGCGTTCGAGAACCGCTGCGTCCAGGTCGAGCAGCACCGACAACGCGCCGACGTAGATGATGTTTTTGAACAACTGGCGTTGCCGCGGGTCCCCATAGGCGGCATTGCTGATCTCGGTCAGCGGCATGCCGATGCGGTGCACATCGGGGCGGAACTTCGAATCCGGAATCGGCCGGGTGCTGTCATAGAACAGGTAGCCGCCCGGCTCGATCTCGGCCACGTCGGCATCCCAGGTTTGCGGGTTCATGGCCACCATCATGTCCACGCCGCCGCGCCGCCCGTGGTACCCCTTTTCGCACACGCGCGCCTCGTACCAGGTCGGCATGCCCTGGATGTTGCTGGGGAAGATGTTGCGCGGGCTCACCGGCACG
>JANOUM010000243.1:0-20393 GCA_031416855.1 Rhodoferax sp.
CAGGCGCTGCTGCCTTGCGCCCACAGGGGGGGCGACAGGCTCGCGCCCAGAACGGCGAGGGCTTGGCGCCGGGAAGAGAAGAACGATGTGCGGGTGTGGATCATCGGGGTTGGTGCGCGATGCACCTAATTAGTTCAGCAAGACTGCCGATGTGTCACCACAAAGGTCGAAGTCTTGCAGGAAAAGGACATCAGGCCAGCAGCGCAGTCGCGAACTCGCGCGCGTTGAAGGTCTCGAGCTCGTCGAGCTTTTCGCCGACGCCGATGAAGTACACCGGCACGGGCCGTTCGCGTGCGATGGCCGCCAACACTCCGCCCTTGGCCGTGCCATCGAGTTTGGTGATGATCAGCCCGGTCAGGGATAACGCGTCATCGAAGGCCTTGACCTGCGTGAGGGCGTTCTGGCCGGTGTTGCCGTCGATCACCAGCAGCACCTCATGGGGAGCACTGGAGTCGGCCTTGGCGATCACCCGCTTGATCTTTTTCAGCTCTTCCATGAGGTGCAGTTGGGTCGGCAGCCGCCCGGCGGTATCGACCAGCACCACATCCTTGCCGCGCGCCGCGCCGGCCACCACCGCGTCGTAACTCACCGCAGCCGGATCCCCCCCTTGTTGGCTGATGATCTCGACCGTGTTGCGATCGGCCCAGACACCCAGCTGCTCCTTCGCGGCGGCGCGGAAGGTGTCGGCCGCAGCCAACAGGACCGATGCGCCGCGGTAGGACAAATGGCGCGTGAGTTTGCCGATCGACGTGGTCTTGCCGGCCCCGTTGACCCCGACGACCATCATGACGGTAGGGCGATGTTGGCCGATCACCAGGGCTTTCTCCAGCGGCGCGAGCAACTCCGTCAGGGCATCGGCGAGAATGTCCTTGACCAAGGCCGGGTCGGTTGTCCTGGTCTGCTTCACGCGCCGTTTCAGGTCGTCGAGCAGATGCTGGGTCGCCTTGACGCCGGTATCAGCCAGAACCAGGGCCGACTCGAGTTCTTCGTACAGGGCCTCATCGATCCTGGTGCCGGTGAAGACGGCGGCTATGTTGGAGCTGGTCTTGCGCAGCCCGGCACGCAGCTTGGACACCCAGGAGTTGCGGGCCGATACCGCCACTGGGGGCTGTTCGGCCTCCGGGCCGGGGCGCGAGAAACGCACCGCCCCATCGCGCACCGCATCGGGCGGCAAGGTGTCCGGGGCGATCGTGGTCGCGTTCGGCGCGACCGTTTGCTCGGGGTCCGCGGGAGTGGGTGGGTTTTTTTTTCGGAAGAAACTGAACATTTGCGGCGATCTTGGGATCACACCATTTTATGAAACGTTTGTGGATTCTCCTGGGCCTGATGACTGCATGGACCGCCCAGGGCCAGACCGGCACGACGGTATCGCAGTTCACACTGCCCAACGGATTGACCGTGATTGTCAAGCCAGACCGGCGTGCGCCGACGGCCGTGCACATGTTGTGGGTCCGGGTGGGTGCGATGGACGAGGTCGACGGCACCTCGGGCGTGGCGCATGTGCTGGAACACATGATGTTCAAGGGCACCGCGTCCCTGCGCCCGGGCGAGTTCTCGCGCCAGGTGGCGGCACTGGGTGGCCGCGAAAACGCCTTCACCGCGCGCGATTACACCGGCTACTACCAGCAAATACCGGCCCACCGGCTCGAAGACGTGATGAAACTCGAGGCTGACCGGTTTGCCCATAACCGCTGGGACGACGCCGAGTTCGCCAAGGAGATCGAAGTGGTCAAGGAAGAGCGCCGCCTGCGCACGGACGACAGCCCGCGCGCCCAGTTGTACGAGTCGCTCAACGCTGCGGTGTTCGTGGCATCGCCCTACCGACGGCCGATCGTTGGCTGGATGAACGATCTTGATGCCATGACGCCCGCCGATGTGAGGGAGTTTTATCGGCACTGGTATGTACCGGCCAATGCCGCGCTGGTGGTGGCGGGCGATGTGGATCTGGCCCAGGTGCGCGCATGGGCCGAGAAATACTACGGCCCGGTCGCCGCGCGCGCGGTCCCGGCGCGCAAGCCGCGGCTCGAACCGGCACAGATCGGCATGCGCCGCATCGATGTCAAGGCGCCGGCCGACCAGGCGTATGTGTCCCTGGCTTTCAAGGTGCCGGGCCTCGGATCCGCCGGGCTGGCAACGCCGAGCGCTGCGGATTCCGATGCCCTGGCCCTGACCGTGCTCGCTGCCGTGCTCGACGGCTACAGCGGTGCGCGGCTCGACCGCGCAATGACCCAGGGTGATGCCCGCGTGGCCGACAGCGCCGGTGCCTACAACGGCTTGTGGGGCCGTGGTCCCCAGCTGTTCACGCTTGACGGTGTGCCGGCGAAGGGCAGGACGGCGGAACAGGTCGAGCAGGCGCTGCGGGCGCAGGTGGCGCAGGTCGCACGTGAAGGTGTCTCGGAGGCGGAGCTCAACCGCGTCAAGACACAGTGGGTGGCCAGCGAGGTCTACAAACTCGATTCGGTGTTCAACCAGGCGCGCAGCCTGGGCAGTTATTGGGCGCTGGGTTTGCCCCTGGACGCCGGCGAGCGCCTGGTGTCGGCGTTGCGCGCGGTGCAGGCCGCGCAGGTGCAGGCCGTGGCCGCGAAGTATTTCGGCGACGACCAGCTCACCGTCGCCACCCTGCGCCCGCAGGCGCCGGACCCCAACCGGCGGTCCCGCACTCCGCCACCCGGCACCCGGCACTGAGGACCGACACCATGATCCGAGCGATTCGCGCCCTGGTGTTCGTGTGCCTGATCTGCTGGCTGCCTGCCATCGCCGGCATTCCGATCCAGCACTGGACGCTGCCGTCGGGCGTGCAGGTCTATTTGGTCGAGAGCCACTCGATCGCGATGGTCGACATGCAGATCGATTTCGATGCCGGCGCCCGGCGAGACCCCAGGGACAAGTCGGGCCTGGCCAGCGTGACGGCGGGCATGGCGGCCAAGGGCGTGGAGGCTGCGGGTGCCGAGCCGGCGCTCGATGAAAACGCCCTCAGCGAAGCCTGGGCCGACCTGGGCGCTTCGTTTCGGGCCAGCGCCTCCGCCGACCGCATGGGTTTCAACCTGCGTTCCCTGACCTACCCTGACCTGCTTGGCAAGGCGGTTGCCCTGGCGGGCCGGCAGATCGGGCAACCTGCGTTCCCGTTGTCGATCTGGCTGCGTGAGCGCGAACGGCTGGTGGCCGCTCTCAAGGAGTCCAATACCCGCCCTGCCACCCTGGCCGGGCGCGCGTTTGCGGCCGCGGTGTACGGCGCGCACCCGTACGGCTTCGAGATCACGGAGCAGACGCTGTCCGCCATCGGTGTGGCCGACATGCAGGCGATGTATGCCAGCCTGATACGGCCTTGCCGCGCCAAGGTTTCCATCGTGGGGGCGGTCACCCGCCTGCAGGCACAGGAACTGCTGGGGGTGCTGTTCGCCCGCCTGCCTGCTGGCACAGGCGCATGTGGTCCCTTGCCGGCGATTGCGCAGGTGCAGCCACTGGACCAGGCGTCAGAGCAGCGGATCGCGTTCGATTCGGCCCAGGCGCATGTGCTGCTGGGGCAGCCCGGATTCAAGCGCGATGACCCGGGTTTTTTCGCCCTCACGGTGGGCAACTACATCCTGGGCGGTGGCGGGTTTGTCTCACGGCTGACCGCCGAGGTGCGCGAGAAGCGCGGCCTGAGCTATAGCGTCTACAGCTACTTTTCGCCCGGCCTGCATGCCGGCGCGTTCACGTTGGGCCTGCAGACGCGTCCCGACCAGGCTGTCCAGGCGCTGGCGGTATCGCGGGAGGTGCTCGCACGCTTTGTCGCCGAAGGGCCGACGCAGGCCGAGCTTGACGCCGCCAAGGGCAACCTCGTGGGCGGCTTTGCGCTGCTCATCGACAGCAACCAGAAGCTGCTGGGCAATGTGGCCAACATCGCCTGGAACCGGCTTGCGCTGGATTACCTCGACACCTGGACACAGCAGGTCGAGCGCGTGACCGTGGCCGATGTCCGCGCCGCCTTTTCGCGGGTGGTGCAGCCCGATCGCATGGTGACGGTGATCCTGGGTGGTTCGAACTGAACCGCTGCACAGATCCGGATCCATCCAAGGTAGCGCAAGAACAGATATATTCAAGTCCGATGACCTACACCTTGTACTACTCGCCCGACAACGCCAACGTGATCGTGCGCACCGTGCTCGAGATGCTGGAACAGCCCTATACCGATGTCCTGGTGGACCGTTCCGGTGCGCTCCAAAGAAAAAGCGCGGAGTTCCGCGCCATGAATCCGCAGGGCCAGTTGCCCGTGCTGCTGGTCACCGACCAGGACGAACCACTGTTCGAGACCGCCGCCATCCTGCTGTTCCTGGCCGAGCGCCATGGGGATTTGCTGCCGGCTGATGTACGCCAGCGGGGTCGTGCGCTCAAGTGGCTTTTCTACCTGTCCAATACGCTGCATGCCGACCTGCGCGTGTTGTTCAACAGCCCGCGTTACGTTGCCGATCCTGTGGCCATTCCCACCTTGCGCCAGGCCATGATTACCCGGGTGACGGGGCATTTCGCACTGCTCGATGCCGAGATCGCACGCAGTGGCGGGCGTTGGTTGCTCGGGGGGGAGCGCTGCAGCGTGTGCGACATCTACCTGGCCTGGTGCGCGCGCTGGGCACTGATCTATCCAGTCGGTCAGGCGTTGCCGCGTGGGGCGCTGGCCGCTTTTCCGCAGCTCAGTGCAGTCCTGCACCGATTGCAGGACGATCCGGCCGTGCTGCGGGCCTGCGCCCGCGAAGAAATCGCCGCCCCCGCCTTCACCGATCCGGTGCTACCTCAGCCAACACGGGGCTCGGTTACCGGTTGAACCAGGGCGTCGCGGCCGACCGGGCGAGCCGTTAAGCTCGGGATCTATGGGAAAACCTGTCAAGCTCACGCCCCCAGTGCGCGCCGTGCACGAGATCCGCATCATCGGCGGCCAGTGGAAGCGCACCAAACTCCCGGTGCGCGACCTGCCCGGCCTGCGGCCGACTCCCGACCGGGTGCGCGAGACGTTGTTCAACTGGCTTGGGCAGGACCTTGCCGGCTGGCGTTGTGTCGACGCTTTTGCCGGTACCGGAGTGCTGGGTCTGGAGGCGGCGTCACGTGGCGCGCTCGACGTCACGCTGGTGGAGCAGGAGCGCGCGCTGGTTGAGCAGATGACGCAGACCGCCGCACGGCTGCAGGCCAGTGCCGTGCGTGTGCTGCGCGGCGATGGCGTGGCGGCGCTGCGCCAGTGTGCGCCGGGCAGCGTCGACCTGGTGTTTCTGGATCCGCCCTTCGACTCGGTGCTGTTCGAGCCAGCGATGCGCGCGGCGCTCGCCACGCTGAGCGAGCGCGGAGTCGTCTATCTCGAGGCACCGCGGGCCTGGACGCAGGCACAGCTCGCGCCGCTTGGCCTGGCGCTGCGCAGGCACCTCAAGGCGGGTGCGGTGCATGCACATCTGTTGACCCGGGCCGATGCCACGCATGCTTAACCTAGATTCGGCAGTTGACCGCTTGTTTGCGCTTGCAACACCGTCTGCATATTGAGTTTTTCACCCACGACGGCGTTCACCACCTGGGTCAGAGCGCTACGCACCCGATCGAGCCGCGCTGCGGCACGCTGGCGGCGTTGCTTCTCCTCGCGGGCATGAGCCCGCAGCGTCGTCGCGCCTTGCCAGCGCACCGCATCGCAGCCCGCTCGGGCGCGTCCAACTGCCGAATCTAGGATAATGCGGCGCAACGGCCGGCGGTCCAGTCCGTGCCCTGGAGACAACTTGAATCACAAAGTCATCGCTGTGTACCCGGGTACCTTCGATCCCATGACCTTGGGTCATGAGGACGTGGTGCGCCGGGCAACGCAGTTGTTCGACCGGGTGATCGTGGCCGTGGCCGCCGGCCACCACAAGAAGGCGATGTTCAGCCTGCAGGAGCGGGTGGACATGGCCCGCGAGGTGGTCAAACCCTATCCCCATGTGACGGTGGAGAGCTTCGACGGCTTGATGCGCGACTTCGTGGTGGCGCGCGGTGCCAAGGCCATGGTGCGTGGCTTGCGCGCCGTGACCGACTTCGACTACGAGTTCCAGCTCGCGGGCATGAACCGCTCGCTGATGCCGGACGTGGAGACGGTGTTCCTCACGCCGAGCGACAAGTACCAGTTCATCTCGAGCACCTTCGTGCGGGAAATCGCGGTGCTGGGTGGGGAGGTCGACAAGTTTGTCGAGCCGTCGGTGCTGCGCCGGCTGATGGACAAGGTGCGCGAACAGAAGCTGGTCGGGTAGGGGCTCTCAGCGCGTGGCGCCTGGCAGGGTCTGCAGCCAGGCCAGCAGGTGGCTGTTGACGACGTCGGGCTGTTCCATGGTGAGCATGTGCCCGCATTCCGGCACGACCACCAGTTCGGCATGCGGCACCAGGGCCGCGATCTCGCGCGAACACTCCAGCGGCGTCAACTGGTCCGAGTCGCCGCACATCACCAGCACCGGACAGCCCACGGCAGCCAGGTGGGATCGCGCATCGGGACGGTTCATGACGGCGCGATTCTGGTGCACCAGCTGGCGCTCGCCCGCAGCCATCACGAAGTCGAGGTAGGTCTGCGTGAGCGCCGTGTCGCGGGCGCGACTGGCATGAAAAGCCAGCGGCAGGTTCACCCGTAGTACCTCCAGCGCGCGACCCTGCTCGAAGAACACGATCGCAGCCGCGCGAAGTTGCCGCATGGGCTCGGTCTCCGGCCGGGCATTGGTGCCCAGCAGCGCCAGTGCCCGGACGCGGCTCGGTGCCTGGCGCGTGGCCTCCATCGCCACCATGCCGCCCATCGATGCGCCACACAACACCAGTTCGCCAGGGTGCTCGGCCAGCAGCGCCTGTGCCATTGCCTCGATCGTCGTGTGGCGCGTGTGCACGTCGGTCACCCGGGGCTGACAGTGCGCGCGCAGGGCGGCAAGCTGCGCTTGCCACATCACTGCGTCGGATGCCAGTCCGGGAATCAGGATCAGTTCAGACATGGCTGGATTATCTGTGGGGCAGCGCTGCTGGCCGGCTCGGTCGCGCGCACCTGCCGCTTGCGCCGAGTCAAGACCTGCCGCGCATTAGGGCGTATGCTGGCACCATCGGCCTGCGGGCCCCATCACTGCTGGAGAATCACGATGAAAATACTGCTGCCCGTGGACGGATCCGATCTGTCACTCAAGGCGGTCCGCCTGGCCGTCAGCCTGCTGCAACAGGGGCTGTCGGGCAGCCTGGTATTGGCCAACGTGCAGGAGCCGGCCACACTGTACGAGATGGTGGTCGCCCCGGACGGCGAGATGCTGCAGCGCGTCAGCACAGCCGCGGGCGTCGACACCCTGGAAAAGGCCGAAGCGTTGTTGATGGAGGAGGGCGTCGTCTACGAGCGCGAGATCGCCACTGGCGACCCGGCCCACACCATCGTCGACATCGGTGAGCGGTTTGGCTGCGACATGATCGTTATGGGTGCGCGCGGGATCAGTGCCATGCGCAGCGCCTTGCTGGGCTCGGTCTCCAACGAGGTGTTGCACGCCGCCCAGGTGCCGGTGGTGATTGTCAAGCCGGACGAGGACTGATGTTACGGTGACGGTTCAGGGGCGCGCCGCCATGGCCCGTGCAACCTCATCCAGCCCCAGCTGCCGGTAGACCCGGCCGGCCTGGCGGCGCAGGCGCGCGGAGTGCGGCTGTGCGTTGACCAGCGGCTGCAGAATCTGCTGCGCCGCGCCCCAGTTGCCACAGCGCATCAGGGCGTCCAGGTGGAGCTGTGCGAACAGGTCGCGTTGCGCATGGCTGCCGCCGATCTCCAGCAGGCGTGGCAGGGCCGTACCGAGATCTTCCACGGCTTCAGCGTAGCGGCCCTGGGCATGCGCCACCAGCCCCCGGCCGGCTGGCAGGCAGACCCGCAGCCAGACATCGTCGACCTCGGTGGCATCCGGATCGGTGGTCTGCGCCGGCGCCATGCCCATGCCATGCGCCTCGATGCTGCCCAGCAGCGTGCTGGCCTCGGTACGGCCGGCGCGCGCCAGTCCGTAGAGGTACTGCAGGTCCAGGAATGGCAGGACATGGTCGTGCATCCGTGGCACCAGATGGTCGGCGACATCCTGCCAACGTGCGCCGACATCGACACCGGCCAGCTCCAACCGCGCCAGCAGGGAGACCGCCCCGATCTGGTCCTGTGAATATTCCTTGACGACGCCCCAGACCTGTTCGTCGTACAGATTCAGGACCTCGTCGCCGCAGTCCAGTTCCAGCGCGAACAGTGCCAGGTGCCACCAGTTGTGCGTGACCATGAACGAGTTGAGACCGACCCAGCCCGGGCTGGCCTCGCGCATGAAATGCAACCCCTCGTGCAGCCGGCCCTGGGTCAGCATCACATGGGCGAGCGCGTGTTGCGCCCAGGGTTCCTTGTGGCACAGCGCGAGCGCCTTGCGTGCGGCGGCTTCCGCTGGCTGCAACAGATGGCACTGTTCCCAGGCGAATGCGGCCATGCCGTGCAGGTAGGGAACCTCCGAGGCGTACGGCAGCGCCGCCAGCGCCAGGCGCAACATGCCAGGGCCATCGCCCCGGTTGAACAGGTGGTACTGTCCGAGCTTGACCGACACCAGATCGCGCGGGCAGGCGCGCGCCTGCTCTTCGTGCAGTGCGATGGCCTGTGCCAGGTCGCCGGCGACCCAGGCCGCGACGGCGGCAACGAAACGCTGCTCGCGTTGCGACGCGCCGCTGCAGTTTTGTAACGCCGTTGCGATGAAGGGCCGCGCCTGAACCGGCCCCGCGCGAGATTCCGCAAACATGTGCAGTGCGGCGCATCCGGCCTGCACGATGGCACTGTGGTCGCGCTGGCCGACCTGCAGGATGTTGGCGACGCGGGCCTCGCAGGCAATGAATCCTTCGACGAAATCGTTGACCACGCCCAGGTTGGCAGGATCCTGCAGGTGGACCGGATTGCCCAGGCTGTCGGCCAGCATCGGACTGCTTACCGACCGCCAGGGTCGGGCGGCTCGGGCCAGGGGTGTTGCGCAGCGCGCAACAACTCGAAGGCGCGCGCCACCTGCAGCACGCCGAGATCGTCAAACCGCTGGCCGGCGATCTGAAGGCCGATCGGCATGCCGGCCGCCGAATAACCGCAGTTGATCGACGCGGCCGGCTGCTCCGACATGTTGTAGGGCACGGTGAAGCCGATGTGCTCCAGCCCGCGCAGCGGATCGTTGGTGGGGGACGGGTCTTCGGCGGGGGGCGCATGGACCGGCGAGGTCGGCGACAGAATGTAATCGTAGGCGCGGCACGCATGTACGCTGCTGACGCGCATCACATGGCTTTGGGTGGCGGCCACAAACACCTGGGTCGGGCTCATGGCCTGCGCGCTGTCGGCCCAGGCGCGGATGTAGGGCAGCACCCTGAGCTTGTCCTGCGGGTCGAGCGCCGCAAGGTCGATGCAAGAGCGCATGCGCCAAAAATGGTCCAGGCCGTCGAGCATGGCCGGCGTCATGAACGGCGCCATTGGTTCCACGATGGCGCCGGCCTGCTCGAACAGCCGTGCTGCGCCTTGCACAGCCTGCGCGATCTCGGCATTCACCGGAAGGCCACAACCGGCGTCCATCAGCAGGCCGATGCGCAGGCCGGGCAGACGGTCCACTGCAGCGTCGGCACGGTCCCATGCAATGGGCTGAAACGGCAGGCACATGCTGTCGCGGGCATCCGGCAGCGACAACACCTGCAGCATCAGCGCTGCGTCCGCCACGGTACGGGTCATCGGGCCGGCTGCGCGGCCGGTGTAGGGCGGATCGATCGGGATGCGCCCGTTGCTGGGCTTGAGACTGAAGATGCCACACCAGCCGGCCGGCAGGCGCAATGAGCCACCGATGTCGGTGCCGATATGCAGTGGCCCGTAACCCGCCGCCGCGGCCGCGCCGGCACCGGCGCTCGAGCCGCCAGGTGTCTTGCGCAGGTCCCAGGGGTTGCGCGCAAGCTGGTGAAAACTCGACAGTCCGGAAGACAGCATGCCGTAGTCGGGCATGGTGGTCTTGCTGACCAGGATGGCCCCGGCCTCTCGCAGTCGCGCCGCAGGTGGTGCGTCACGCTCGGCAGGCGACAGCTTCGATGCAGCCGTGCCTGCCGGCACCGGGTCACCCGCTGTGGCGATGTTCTCCTTGATGGTGACGGGAACGCCGTCCAGCGGGCCACAGGGCGTGCCGCTGTGCCAGCGCTGCCGGGATGCGCGCGCCAGCGCCCGGGCGCGTTCGGGGCGCAACAGGTAGGTGGCGCACAGATGCGGCTCCCACTGCGTGATGCGAGCCAGCACCGACTCCATGGCGTCCACCGGCGAGAAGTCGCCGCGCCGGAAGCCGGCGAGCAATTCGCGCGCCTGCAGCGCAAACAAGTCTGTCATGCGTCGGCCGGATCAGCCCCAGGAAAGCGCGGCCAGGTCGTTGGCGAAAATCGGCATCTCCTTCCACAGGCCCTTGACGCCCTTCTTGGCGACAGTCGGGAACTGTGGCTGGTACATGAAGCCGTTGGCAGCATCGGTGGCCAGAAATTTCTGGGCATCACCGAGCAGCTTGTTGCGCTCGGCGGCACTGCCGGTGTTCTTGATCTTGTCGAACAGCGCGCTGAATTCCTTGGACTGGTAGCCCCAGTAGTAGTCGGGCTTGGCGTAGTTGCCCAGATCGAACGGTTCCACATGCGAAATGATCGACAGGTCGTAGTTGTTCGGCCCGCCGTAGGTGTTGCTGAGCCACTGTGCCCATTCGACGTTCTGCACCTTGACCGTTATGCCCACCTTGGCCAGCTGCGCCACGATTACCTCGCCGCCCTGGCGGGCGTAGGCCGGAGGCGGCAGGGTCATGGTCAGTTCCAGTGGCATCTTGACACCTGCCTCGGCCAGCAGCTTCTTGGCCTTGTCGACGTCGTAGGGGTTGATGCCGGTGGTGTCGATGAAACCTGCGAGGCCCTTTGCATAATGGCTGCCAATAGGGGCGCCCAGCCCGTCTGCGGCGCCTTCGATGAAGGCCTTGCGATCGATGGCCGCCAGCACCGCACGGCGCACGCGCACATCGTCCAGGGGTTTGCGCTTGCTGTTCATCGCCACAATGGTTTTTGCCAGCGAGGCGCCGCGGATGACCTGGAATTGCGGGTTCTTCTCGAATTGCGGTATCACCCGGGTTCCGATGCGCGGAAAGGCGTCCACGTCGCCGGCAAGCAGGGCTGCGGCCTGTGCGGCGGGATCGGCGATGAACCGGAAGGTCACCTTGTTGATCTTGGCAGGCTGCGGTTGCGGTAACCATCCCATTTGCTGAGCGTCAGCGAAGAGCCCTTGGCCCAGGCATCGAGCTTGTACGGGCCGGTGCCTACAGGTTTGGTCACGTTGGTGTCCGCGCTCTTGGGTTCGACCAGCGCCGCCGTCGCCTGCCCCAGCACGAAGGGCAGGTTGGGGTCGATCTCCTTGTTGATCAGCACCACGGTGTGCTCGTCAACCACCTGCGTGCTCAGGTTGGCGAAGGTGCGCTTGTCCTTGTTGGTGCTCTTCTCGCCGCCAGAGCGGTCGAAGCTGAACTTGACACTCTGCGCATTGAATGGTTCGCCATTCTGAAACTTGACGCCCCGGCGCAAGAAGAACGTGTAGGTGCGCAGGTCGGGGGATACCTCCCAGCGCTCGGCCAGCAAGGGTGTGACGCTGCCGTCGCCATTGATCTTGGTGAGTGTCTCGAAGATGTTGTACAGCGTGATTTCGGCGATCGCGGCGGCGGCACCGGTGGTCGGATCGAGTCCCGGTGCCGGCTCCAGTGCCATGCCGAGCACCATGGTGTCTTTCCTGGATTGCGCATGGGCGGCGAACGGGCTCGCTGACAAAGCGGCGCCGGCAACGGCTGAGGTGAGTACGGAGCGACGAGAGACCATGGTCAGGGTTCCTTTCAATGACGGCCCGGGAGTGGGGGTGTTGGCCCAGGCACAAGGCGCAACAATAGCACTATCGCGGCGGCGACTCTGCAGCCGGCACGGGATGTCCGGCTTGGGGTGCCGTTGGCACGCCGGAGATCGGCACCATGGTGGCCTGCGGAAAGTGGCAGGCCACGCGATGTCCGGGCATCAGGGCGCGAAGTTCCGGCCGCGCGGCGTCGCATTGTGGCTGCGCATGCTCGCAACGGTGGGCGTACGGGCAGGCGCCGGACAGTTGGGGCCGCAGTGCCACCGCCGCGGTCCGCCGTCGCACCTCGTCAGCCCGGCGCGGCTCCATGCGTGGCACCGCATCGAGCAACGCCCGCGTATACGGGTGGGCCGCATTCCTGAACAGTGTGACGGGGCTGCCCTGTTCGACGATGCGCCCCTGGAAGATCACCGCGACCTCGGCGCACAGGTGGTCGACCACGGCCAGGTCGTGGCTGATCAGCAGGTAGGTGACGCCGAACTGCTGCTGCAGGTCCTGCATCAGGTTGAGCACCTGGGCCTGCACCGACACGTCGAGTGCGCTGACCGGCTCGTCGGCCACGATCAGGCGGGGCCGGGTGATCAATGCGCGCGCAATCGCGATGCGCTGGCGTTGGCCACCGGAGAACTCATGCGGGTACTTGTCCAGGTCGGTCGTGCGCAGCCCGACGGACGCCAGCACCTCGCCGGCCTGCTGGTGCCATTGCGCGGGCGTCGTCTCGCCCTGGGCCTGCAGAGGTTCGCTCACGATGCGTCCCACGGT
The DNA here is from genome assembly GCA_031416855.1 of Rhodoferax sp. Taxonomy (GTDB): domain Bacteria; phylum Pseudomonadota; class Gammaproteobacteria; order Burkholderiales; family Burkholderiaceae_C; genus CAISIP01. Next base: position 12,641 of record JANOUM010000243.1, read on the forward strand.
CTGGCGCGGGTCCAGCGATCCATATGGATCCTGGAACACCATCTGGAAGTCGCGTCGGGCATGGCGCAAGGCGCTCGCATCCAGTGAGGCCAGGTCGCGGCCGAGGATGCGCACATTGCCGGAACTTGGTGGCTCCAGCGCCATCACCAGCCGGGCCAGTGTGGATTTGCCCGAGCCCGATTCGCCGACGATGCCCAGGCTGAGGCCGGTCCGGACAGCGAAACTGACGCCTTGCAAGGCCTGCACCACGGGCGGGCGCCCAAACAGAGTCTCGCGCGGCAACGTATAGGTGCGCGCGAGCTGGGTGACCTCCAGCAGCGTGTCGGTCATGCCGGGGCTCCTGCGCGCACCGCGTCCAGGCGCAGGCAGCTGGCCTCGTGCCCAGCCCCGAGCGCGGTGACTTCGGGGCGGGTGTCGATGCAGCTGGCCCGGGCCCAGGCGCAGCGGTCCGAGAATGCACAGCCGCGGGGCAGGTCCACCAGTTCCGGGACGGTGCCGTCGATCGTGGTGAGGCGGGACCCGACCCGGGCACCCAGGCGCGGCCGGGCACCGAACAGTCCGCGCGTGTAGGGGTGCGCCATGTGCCCGAACACCTGCGTCGTCGGCCCGCTTTCGACCACGCTGCCGCCGTACATGACGATCATGCGCGCCACGTTTTGCGCGATCACACCCAGATCGTGCGAGATGAGCAGCAGCGCCATCGACCGTTCCTGGACCAGGTCATGGATCAGATCCAGGATCTGTCCCTGGATCGTTACGTCCAGCGCCGTGGTCGGTTCGTCGGCAATCAGCAGGTCGGGCTCGCAGGCCAGCGCCATCGCGATCGTGATGCGCTGGCGCTGGCCACCCGAGAACTGGTGGGGGTAGGCATCGACCCGACCGGCCGCATTCGGGATACCGACGCGCTCCAGCAGGCTGATCGAGCGCGTGCGGGCCGCCGCTCGCGTCAGCCCGCGGTGCAGCAGAAGCGTCTCTGCGACCTGGTCGCCGACGGTGTGCACCGGGTTCAGGGCCGTCATCGGCTCCTGGAAGATCATCCCGATGCGGTTGCCGCGCAAATGGCGCAGCACGGTATCGGGCTGGCCGATCAGCTGCTGGCCGTCGAGCCGAATACTGCCGGTGACGGTCGCGCTTTCGGGCAGCAGGCCCATCAGCGCCATGGCGGTCATCGATTTGCCGCAGCCGGATTCACCGACCAGGCCCAGCGTATCGCCCCGCTGCAACTCGAAGCTGATGCCGCGAATGGCCTCTGCAGGGCCGCGCTGTGTCTGCAGCAGGACGCGAAGGTTGGATACGTCGAGCATCCGGATCTACCGTTTGCGCGCCAGGCGCGGGTCCATCAGGTCACGCAATCCGTCACCCAGCAGGTTCAGTCCGAGTACTGCCAGGGCAATGGCCACACCCGGGAACACAGCGAGCAGCGGTGCCTGGAACAGCAGGGTCTGCGCCTCGGCGAGCATCCTGCCCCACGACGGTTGGGGCGGTTGGGTGCCCAGCCCCAGGTACGACAGTGCGGCCTCGGCCAAGATGGCGATGGCAAAGCGGATCGTCACCTGCACCGTCAGCACCGACAGGATATTGGGCAGCACATGGTCGAAGGTGATTCGCCAGGGACCTTTGCCACAGGCCCGCGCGGCCAGGACGAATTCGCGCGACCACAGGGCGTTGGCGGATGCGCGCGTGATCCGGGCGAACGTCGGTATGTTGAAGATGCCGATGGCAACGATCGAGTTCACGATACCGGCGCCAAACACCGCGGTCATCATGATCGCGGACAGGATGGCGGGGAAAGCGAAGGTGAAGTCCGACAGCCGCATGATGGCTTCTTCGACCCAGCCGCGTCGGGCAGCGGCGAGCAGGCCGAGAGCGGTGCCCGCCAGCAGGCCGATGCTGACGGCGATCACCCCCACCAAAATGGAGTTGCGTGCGCCGACCAGGAGCAGCGACGTGATGTCGCGCCCGAAGGGGTCGGTGCCCAGCCAATGGGCCGCACTCGGTGGCTGCAGCTTGATCGCCATGTCGATCTCGTACGGCGACCATGGGGTCCAGACCAGCGACAGGGCGGCGGCGAGGACCACCAGCGCCGTCAGGAACCCGCCGAATACGAAACTGCGGTGGCCTGCCGCACGCCGGATGAACGAAGGCACGCCGGCGCCGGGTGCCGCGCCCGCCACTGCGTCTGCCGGGCGGGTCACGGATGTACCCCCGGGCGGCGGACTGCGCAGCGCACGTGTTCGGTGGGCCGCGTGATGCTCACCGGCCTACCTTCGTGCTGCGCACTACGGAATTCGCACCTGGGGCGGCCCGGCGTGCTCATATGTCGCTGGCCTTCACCCGGGGGTCGATGACCGCGTACAACACGTCGACGACGAAGTTCACCACCACCACCATCGTGGCCAGCAGCATCACGCAATTGCGCACCACGATCAGGTCGCGGTTGGAGATCGACTGGAAGACCAGCCGCCCCAGGCCGGGCAGGTAAAAAACGTTCTCGACCACGATCGTGCCAGCCAGCAGTTCTGCGGCCTGCAGGCCCATCACGGTGATGACCGGGATCATGGCATTGCGCAATACGTGGCCCCATAACGTGGCGCGCTGCGACAGCCCTTTGGCGCGCGCCGTACGCACGAAATCTTCCCGCATCACCTCGAGCACCGCCGAGCGGGTGATGCGCGCCAGGATGGCAGACTGCACGACGGCCAGCGACAGCGCCGGTAACAGCAGCGATTGCAGCGAGGCCATCGGGTCCTCGGCCCAGCCCGGGAATCCGCCGGCCGAGAACCATTGCAGCTTGACCGAAAAGAGCAGGATCAGCAGGATCGCAAACCAGAAATTCGGAATCGCGATGCCGACCTGGGTGGCCGCCATCAGGCCGACATCACCTAGCCGGTTGTGGTGCGCCGCAGCGTAGATGCCCACCGAGAGCGCCAGCACGGTGGTGAGCGCCATCGCCATCAAGGCCAAGGGGACGGTGACGGCCAGCCGCTCCACGATGATCTCTACCACCGGTGAACTATAGGCGTAGCTGTCGCCCAGGTTGCCGGTCAGCATGCCCTGCACCCAATGCACGTAGCGCTCCATTGGTGGCTGGTCCAGGCCCAGCTTGGAAGCGAGGGCGCTGACGGCCTCGGGCGATGCGTCCGGCCCCATCATGATCTGGGCCGCATTGCCGGGCAGGATTTCCAGCACCAGGAAGACCACGATCGAGGCGCCGATAAGGGTCGCGATCAAGGTCAGGACGCGTTTGAGGAGGAACAGGCCCATGGCGAGGTTCAGTCACGGACCAGAAGGGTCGTGCAGCCGGAGATCGGCCACCGTGCGGCCCGCAGTTGCAATGGCATCGTTAGCCGCGCTGGCAATCCAAGCCGCCGATAATTGTGATGCGGTGGCCGGCTTGCAAGGACACCAGCGATCCATTTCCAGGGCATGTCATGGCTTTGATCATTACCGACGATTGCATCAATTGCGATGTGTGTGAACCCGAGTGCCCGAACGACGCGATCTTCCTTGGGTTGGAGATTTATGAAATCGACCCGAGCAAGTGTACTGAATGTGTCGGGCATTTCGACGAGCCCCAATGCGTGCAGGTCTGTCCGGTGGCCTGCATACCGGTGAACCCGGCCTTTGTCGAAAACAAGGAGAGCTTGTGGCAGAAGTTTCGGCTGCTGCAGGCGGGACCGGTTGCGGGCGCCCGTTAGCCGTAGCGCAGGCGAGCGAAGCCGCAATGCGCCACCACGGTGACCGCGGGGCTCTTGCGTCGACCGCTCAGGGTTTGGCAGCCGGTTGCGTGTCGCTGACCGGCGCAGTGTCAGCCGACGGGCGACGGGCCTTCGCGGTTGTCTTGTCGGCAGGCGGAGCGGCAGCGGTGAAGTAGTCAGGGGCCGTCCTGGGCTTGTGTTTGGTCACGCCCGCGGCGGGCTGATCATTGGCCTTGACTTTGGCCGTGCGGTGCCCCGCGCCAGCCGCTGCGGGCCTGGCCCCCGTGCCAGCCGCGTGCGATTTTTCCAGCGCCAACCGCTCCTGCTCCAGCCTGGTGGCTGACAACGCAGCCTGTCTGGCCACAACATCGGCCTGCGCCTTCTGTCCTGGCGTGCGCGGGTCGCTCGCATCAAGAGGACTGCCTCCCGGGCATGGCAATTGGCTGTACGTACTGCCGCAGCGGTAGACAGTCTCTGAGCGCGCGGGCCCGGCCCAGATGGCGGTTGCCACTGCAAGCGCTGTACCGATCGCAAGTTGGATGTTCATGGTGTGCCACTCCCTTGCGGGCAGTGTGGCACGCGTGGTGCTATTTGCCTTGGGATGGGGGAGTGGCCTGTACCACTTTTGTATGAAGCATCATGGTTGCACGCGCCATGTCACCGGCCAGCAGCAGCGGGACTGCCAGCAGGGACCGGTCGATACATTCCTCGATGGCCTGCAGGTGCGACGCCATCGGTTTCTTCAAGACCCAATGGATGACCTCCGACTTGACGCCGGGATGCCCAATGCCGAGCCGCAGCCGCCAGTAGTCGGCGCTGCCGAGTTGCTCGTGGATGTCGCGCAGCCCGTTGTGTCCGGCGTGGCTGCCCCCGCGCTTGAGCTTGAGCTGACCGGGGACGATGTCGAGTTCGTCGTGCGCCACCAGCATCTCCTCCGGTGCAATCTTGTAGAAACGCGCCAGAGCTGCCACGGAGCGCCCGGACAGGTTCATGAAGGTCTGCGGCTTGAGCAGCCACACCGCCTGGCCGTTCACGGTCGTGCGGCCGACCTGGCCGTGGAACGCCTTGTCGGACGTGAGCGTGACCTTCCATTCACGCGCCAGCGAATCCAGCCACCAGAAACCCGCGTTGTGGCGTGTGGCCTGGTACTCCGGGCCGGGGTTCCCCAGGCCGACAAACAACTTGATCATGGACAAATTATGAAGGCTGTAAACGACAACGGCCCACCGAGGTGGGCCGTTGCCGGGGGCCGCGCCCTTGCCGGTTTACTTCTTGGCGGCGGGTGCCTTGGCAGCGGGGGCCGCCTTGCCTGCAGGTGCAGCTTTGCCTGCAGGTGCAGCCTTGGCAGCAGGCGCAGCCTTGCCCGCCGGCGCGGCCTTGCCACCCGCCGGGGCAGCTGCAGCCGCATCGGCGGCAGCTGCTTCGGAAACTTCCGCAGCAGGCGCCACCACGGACACCAGCACCGGGTTTTCCTTGCCGCGTGTCACTGCCGTCACGCCCTTGGGCAGGACCACGTCCTTGAGGTGCAGCGAGGCACCTTTCTTGAGGCCGCCCAGGTCCACGGCGATGAACTCTGGCAGATCCGCCGGCAGGCAGGAGATGGCCAGCTCGGTGATGACGTGGTTGACCAGGCAGTGCTCGAGCTTGACAGCCTGGGATTCCTCTTCGCCGCCGTAGTGCAAAGGCACCTTCATGTGCAGTCTGGTGTTGGCTTCCACACGCTGGAAGTCGGCGTGCAGGATCAATTGCCGGAACGGGTGCATCTGAACGTCTCGCAGCAGGACCTTGCTGGTCGTGGCGTTGAAATCCATGTCCAGGATGGTGGAGTGGAATGCTTCCTTCTTGAGCGCATGCCACAAGGCATTGTGGTCCAACTCGATCTGTTGGGGCTGGCCGGTGCCCCCATACACGATGCCAGGCGTTCGCCCGGTGATGCGAAGACGGCGGCTCGCACCCGTCCCCTGCTTTGTGCGCTCATATGCGACGAATTTCATGACTCACTCCAGAAGGAGTCCACCGCGACCAGTGTGACTCCGGTTAAAAAAGCCGGCATCGGGCGGAACTGCCCCATGCGGCCCGCTTTGCTCCGATCAGGTCAATGTCTTGAACTGGTTCAAAACAGATTTTCCTGGTCCGAGAACAAACTCATGACCGAGTCGCCCTTGGCGATGCGCTGGATCGTCTCGGCGATCAGCGGTGCCACGGTCAACTGGCGTATCTTTTTGCACGCATCGGCGGACACGCTCAAGGGGATGGTGTTGGTCACCACCACTTCGTCCAGCGCATTGCCATTCGCAATACGCTCGATTGCCGGGCCCGAGAAGATCGGATGGGTGCAATAGGCATACACCTTCTTGGCGCCGCGCTCTTTGAGCACTTCGGCGGCTTTCACCAAGGTGCCGGCGGTGTCGATCATGTCATCCATGACGACGCAGTTGCGGCCATCGATTTCACCGATCACGTGCATGACCTCGCTCACGTTGGCGCGCGGGCGCCGCTTGTCGATGATGGCCAGGTCGCAATTGAGTTGTTTCGCCAATGCACGGGCACGCACCACACCGCCGACGTCGGGCGATACAACAATCAGGTCTTCGTACCTTTTCTGGCGCAAGTCACCGAGCAGTACCGGTGAGGCATAGATGTTGTCCACCGGGATGTCGAAAAATCCCTGGATCTGGTCGGCGTGGAGGTCCATCGTCAGGACCCGGGCGACACCAACGGTTTGCAGCATGTTGGCAACCACCTTGGCTGTGATCGGAACCCGTGTGGAGCGGGGCCGACGATCCTGCCGGGCGTATCCGAAATACGGAATGACTGCACTGATGCGCTCCGCCGACGCACGTTTCAGGGCGTCGACCATGATCAGCAACTCCATCAGGTTCTCGTTGGTCGGTGCACAAGTGCTCTGCACCACGAACACGTCGCGCGCACGGACGTTTTGGTTGATCTCTACCGTGACTTCACCGTCGGAGAATCGCCCGACGGTTGCGGCACCCAGTGAAATCCCCAGGTGATGGGCGATTTCGGCCGCCATGCGGGGGTTTGCATTGCCGGTAAAAACCATGAAATCAGGTGGTTGTGCAGCCTGCATGAGGGTCCCCAGCGATTCAGAACGATTTGGACCGGGCTGTTGGACACCCGGAACTGACAACATATATGGCAGGGGAGGAAGGATTCGAACCTTCGCATGCTGGAATCAAAATCCAGTGCCTTAACCAACTTGGCGACTCCCCTACACAGGTTGGCGGCTTGCACCGCCCACCGGCTAACTTTCGCTGTTTGCCCATCCGTACAGGGGGTGGGCAAACAGTCCGCGACACTCCCGCACCTGAAACCCGTTTGGAGCGTCGCCCAAGTCCAGATCCCGATCCCGATCCATCCACGCGAACACCGCGCTGCCCGAACCGGTCATCCGGCCTTCCAGACCCATGGCAGAGAGCCATTGGAGCGCCTGAGTAACGTCAGGGCACAGGCGTTGAGCAACGGCTTGAAGATCGTTGCGTCCAAAGCCTTTTGGGCTCTCAGCAAAGCCTGAGAGTGTAGCAGTTTTGGTGTCTCTCACTAGCCCGTTGTCCGCGAAGATGCGCTGTGTCGCAAGTCCCGTCGGCGGCTTGACGACGAGGTAGCGGCCAGGGTCCAGGTTGACAGGCGTGATGTTTTCGCCCACACCTTCGACCCATGCGTTGCGCCCGGACAAGAAGAACGGAATGTCCGCGCCCAGTGTCAAGCCGATTCTCGACAGCTTTTCCATCGACAGGCCCAGGCCCCACAGGCGGTTCAGTGCCAGCAGGCAGGTGGCAGCGTCCGAAGATCCGCCGCCCATACCGGCCTGGGCCGGTATTTGCTTGTCGATGCTGATATGGGCGCCAAGGCCTGTGCCGCTGGCCAATTGCAGGGCTGTTGCGGCGCGCATGACCAGGTCGTTGGCCGGCAAAGTCTGGCCGAGGTCCTGCCGACTGATGGCGCCGAACTGTCTTGGCTCGAAATGCAGGGTGTCGCACCAGTCGATCAGCGCAAAAACGGATTGCAGCAGGTGGTAGCCGTCTTCTCTGCGG
>JANOUM010000244.1:0-3263 GCA_031416855.1 Rhodoferax sp.
CGCCGGCGCGATGTGCAGCGCAATCGTGACCGGCCCGTCGTTGACCAGGGCAACCCGCATGTCGGAGCCAAATCGCCCCGTCTGGACCGGGTTATGGGCTTTGCGGGCCTGATCCACGAAATACCCGTACAGCCGCAGCCCCTCGGCTGGCGCAGCGGCCGAACTGAAGCCCGGGCGGTTGCCGCCGGTCGTGTCCGCCGCCAGCGTGAACTGGCTCACCACCAGCAGGCCACCAGCCACGTCCTGCAGGCTGCGGTTCATCTTGCCGGTGTCGTCACTGAAGATGCGCAACTTCAAAATCTTGGCCAGCATCCGGTCGGCATGGGTGTCGGTATCGCCGCGTTCGGCGCACAGAAGCACCAGCAAGCCGGCGCCTATCCGCCCAACGACCTCGCCGTCCACCGTGACACTGGCCTCGCTCACCCGCTGCAGCACCGCTTTCAATTGACACCTCCCGGTCATGCAAAAATGGGTGCATGCTGATTCGCCTTCGTCGCCATGCGCCCTGGATTGCCGGATGGATTGTCGCCTCGGTCCTGGGGAGCCGGTTGCTGGCTCAGTTCGAGATCGCCCGGATCGAGGAGGCCTTTGACAATCAGGTGCGCGCTGCCTACCGCTTGCTGAACCACCGGGCGGCCCAGCACGATGCCCTGTTGTCGACCCTGACACTGCTGCGTTCGGGCAACGACGCGTCCCGGCCGGAACAAAGGCTGCAGGCGGTCTACCCGCAGATCGTGGCGGTGCAGCATCGCAATGCCGAAGCAGCCTGGACACAGGCCTACCTCCTGACGGCCGAGATGGAGTCGCGCAAGATGAGGCGCCCGGTCCTGGCCGACCCGGCACTGGCCAAGGGGCGTTACCAGCTGGTCGTCGGTGCCGACCCGACCAGTTACGCAGTGCAGATCGATGTGCGTGGCATGGTGCCGTGGAGCGAATGGCCGATGGCCGCTGACGTGAGCCCGGTCCGGCTGACACTGGACTACACAGGCGACAGTTTTGTACTGCAACCCGGTCACATAGACCCCGGCGGCGCCTCGGGATGGCGTTTTGAATTCACCCAGAAGCTCACTAGCGCGAGCCAGCCGTTCGATCTGGTGGCGCAGCGGCAGGTGGGCTGGAACGAACTGCCCTGGAGCCAGATGGCGAGCTGGTCACTGCTGGTTGCGATCCTGTTGCTGGCCGCGCGTTCACTGCTGCGCCAGCGCACCGACGGACGGCGCGCGCACGAGCTGCTGCGCCTGGGTCAGGTGGCCCGGCTCAACACGCTCGGCGAACTGGCCGCCGGGATGGCCAACGACCTGAACCAGCCGGTGGCTGAAATGCTCACCAACACGCGCATCGCGAGCCTGGTGCTCACCGAGGACCCACCGGACGTGCTGACCGCCCAACTCGCCGTCAAGGACGCGCTGACCCACGCGCAACGCGTGTCCAATGTGATCAACCGGCTGCGCTTCGTGGTGAGCCAGCCCGACAAGAGCACGCGGATCGAGGACGTCGACCTGCCGGCTCTGGCGCGCCGGGCACTGCATGTGCTCGATCCCGAGTTGCGCCGCCATGGCATCGATGCGCGCATCGAGCTGGCCGGGCCGGAATTCATCGTGCGTGGTGATCCGGGCGCGCTGGAGCAGATCATGTACAACCTGCTGCTGAACGCGATGCAATCGCTCGACCAAGTGCAGATCAACGATCGCCGGTTGGTGGTCCAACTCGCCGCGTCAGGCAAAAACGGCCACTTCATCGTGCGCGATACCGGGCCGGGCATGACCGGCGACGTGCTGCCGCATGTGTTCGAACCGTTTTTCAGCACGCGCGACGGGGGCCTGGGGCTGGGCCTGTCGCTCAGCGAATCGATGGCGCACGACATGGGCGGCAGCCTCACCGCCTTCAACCAGACGCCGCACGGGGCGGAGTTCCGCCTCAGCCTGCCGCTCGCAGCACCCCACTGACAGGCAGTGCCCGGGCCGCTCAGGCCAGCGTCACGCGCATGAATTTGCGTTTGCCGACCTGCAGCACATAACTGCCGGCGCCCAGCTTGAGGCCCTTGTCGCTCACAACCACCGAGTCCACCCGCACGCCACCCCCATCAATCAGCCGGTTGCCCTCGCCGCCGGACGCGGTCAAGCCGACCATCTTGAGCAGCGCAGCAATACCCAATGCCACACCGCCACTGCCCAGGGGCAGGCGGATCTCGGCAATCTCGTCGGGTATACCGCCCTGGGACCGGTTGGCGAAATCCACTTGCGCTGCGTTTGCCGCCGCCGCAGAGTGGAAACGCGCGGTGATCTCCCACGCCAGGGCGACCTTGGCATCCTTGGGGTTACGCCCGGCATCCACTTCGACCCGCAGGGCCGCGATGTCTGCCTCGGATCGGAAGCTCAAGAGCGTGTACCAGCGCCACATAAGGGTGTCGGAAATACTCAGCACCTTGGCAAACATCGTGTTGGCGTCTTCAGTGATGCCGATGTAGTTGTTCTTGCTTTTGGACATCTTCTCGATGCCGTCCAGTCCTTCGAGCAACGGCATGGTCAGGATGCACTGCGGCTCCTGGCCGTATTCAGCCTGCAGGTGGCGCCCCACCAAAAGGTTGAACTTCTGGTCGGTGCCGCCCAGTTCCAGGTCGGATTTGAGCGCCACGCTGTCGTAGCCCTGCATCAACGGGTACAGGAACTCGTGCACGCTGATGGAACGCCCCTCTTTGTACCGTTTGGCGAAATCGTCGCGCTCCATCATGCGTGCCACGTTGTAACGGGACGCCAGTTCGATCATGCCGCGCGCGCCCAACGGGTCGCTCCACTCGCTGTTGTAGCGGATCTCGGTACGCGCCGGGTCCAGCACGCGGGACGCCTGCTGGTAGTAGGTTTGGGCGTTGGCCTCGATCTGCGCACGGGTCAGTGCAGGACGCGTCGTGTTGCGCCCCGAGGGGTCACCGATCATTGTGGTGAAGTCGCCGATCAGGAAAATCACGGTATGGCCGAGATCCTGCAGTTGCCGCATCTTGTTGAGCACCACGGTGTGGCCGATGTGGATGTCCGGCGCAGTCGGATCCAGCCCCAGCTTGATGCGCAGCGGGACCCCGGTGGCGGCCGAGCGGGCCAGCTTGCGCACCCAGTCCTCCTGGGGCAATAGCTCCTGACAGCCGCGCAACGACACCGCCAGGGCATGGCGAACACCGTCGGTTACAGGATAGGCAGGGGATGGGGCTTGATTCATAAGGGTTTTACCGGATCCGGCGGCTCTGGGGGCGGATATACTCCCCACTTCAC
>JANOUM010000245.1:0-15440 GCA_031416855.1 Rhodoferax sp.
CTGGTGGGCGCCAAGCCGCTCACGCAGGAGTGGCATGTGCGTTGAGCCCGGCCTCGGCGGCCAGCGCCGATCAGGCTGACACCTTCGATTCCGCACTGGCACGCATGGGCGGCGTTGACCGCCAGCACGATCATTGCCCAGGCCTGATCCCCTGGATGGCGGTCTCTGAAAATGGCCGCCACGTTGCATGTGGCCTGTGGACAACCTGGTCTGAAGTGCCGCGTGGGGGCAGCGCTGCCAAACACCGGTTTCCGACCTGACACCCCTTTCTACCATTGCTACTTCTGCTACCGATCAGCATGTGTGCCGGTCGGCGGCGAGTCGATGTCGGCGTCATTCCGATGGTGCCGCGAAAAACCAGAAAGACCCCTGTAGTTTGTACCGGTTCAGTCGATATGACTGTCAGCAATCGCTGGCGGCCCATCGACACGAATCGACGCAAGTTCGCTCAATGCCATGCAAAAGCATGGCCCCGTGCTTCATCCCCTGAGGGTCATGCGCGTGTTGCAAGCAGTGTTGCAAACAGTTCAGTCGATTGCCATTCCGGACAGTTCCGCACGCCCCAGGAGCAGCAAATGGCAAAGGTTTCGATTATGTTGGCGGCACTTTTTTGGTCGGCGCTGGCCAGCGCGCAGTACGTTCCCACCGCCACCCAGTGGATAGGCTTGTTCAAGGAAGTCCATCAGCATCCCTTGTTCAAGGACCTGCAAGTGGCCTATGCCAAGGTGCCGGTTGTCAACGTGGGCGATTCACCTGTCGGTGTCATGCCGCGCGACGGGGTGGACTGTGTGGTTGTCATATCGGAGGGCGACACCACAAAACTGGCGCAAATGATGGCACTGACATCCTCGCCTGAGGCTGCACGTGCGTTCCTGATGACAATCGCCGCCCACGAATTCGGACATTGCTTTCGCATTCGAAGCGGAAACCTGTCGGTTGCGCTGTGGCAACGTGGCCTGGCAACTGCAGTCGGTTCGCCTGAACGCAAAGCCTTCGAAAGAACCATCTCGATTGAAGAAGCCTACGCGGATGCATATGCGTTCGCATATGTCCGGGATGCCATGCCGACGATGTATGTACCGATGTTCATGGCGATGCACAGGCTTCGGCACGAGCCGGAGTTCGCGACCGCGTTCTACCAGGTCGAGCCGCTGTACGCACAGCTTGGTAGCCGAGGCCTTGATGGCAGCCTGTCTCTGCCTCTGCAGGTCGAGGCCGTGATGAGGGAGTCGAAGTTCCAGCTTCCCTGAAACTGCCCGCCACAAGCTGGTGGGCCATGCGCGGACAGCAGATAGTTGCCTCATTACCATCCGCAAATACGGCGCGATCACATCGCGCCATATTCTGGAGAGCTTGAAGCTGATGGATGGACTGGCACCGCCCGTGTCAATTATTTCAACCGGCGGCGGGGACGAACCGCAATGGAGCCCAACAAAGCAGCCGCCAGGAGCGTGATGGTTGCAGGCTCGGGAACTTGCTGAATTGCAATATCTGAAATCAGCAAACCGCTGCCGATGGCCCCTATGGCAGTCGCCGCACCAGTTCCCAGGTTGATGCTGTAAAAACTGGAACTGCCGCCGACTGCCGTCAGTGAGGCAAAGGCCTGGTTGCCGAAAAAGAAGATGTCGAATCCCACCTGGTCGCTGGTATCAAACCCGAGTGAGCCAACGGTGTTGAGCGTGCCGGCGTTCGGCGGGTTCTGTGTAACCAGAATATCGAGCGCCGAGTCAATACCGAAAAGCGTGGTGGTAGGGGTTCCGCTGAAGCTGTTGGTGTAGGCAGAGCCGACAATATTTGGATTATTCGGCGCGTTGCTGTCGCCCAACGCATACGCGAGCGACGTATCTGTTCCTTGGAGCGCTCCAGTGTTTTGGTTGAGCCGCAAATTCTGATCGGCGTTGCTGGTCACCCGAATCCGGTCCGGCACGGGATTGAAATCAAAGCCAAATGACGTGCCATTCAATGTGAACGCGCCAGCTGAGCCGATGGCCGTCGCAACGCCACTGGACAGGTTGATCGTATAAAGCCGGCTGTCCGAGGACACGCCATACAACTGCCCGTTGGCCGGGCGAAAGTCAATTCCGAGCAATGTTGCTCCGCTGTTTAACCCAGTCACAGCGACCGTGTTATTGATCGTGCCAGGCGAGGCGCTGTCGAAGCGGACTAGGGCATTGGCATCTGTGAGACCGTATACCGCTAGCGCTGATGCTTCCCCGGCAATAGCGATGCCGAAAAGACTCGCCAAGAGAAACCGTTTTCCAATTCTCATATGCCTTCTCCAAAATCAGTTAAAGATTAGAAATTTCAAGTCGAGCAGGAAGCAAAATTTACGCCACGGAGAGAATATTTAACCTAATCAACAGTCAAAAGCTTACGGATCCGACAGTAGGTCGCAGATGTAAAAACTTCCGACAGTTTCTTGACGCGGAAAATAGGAAATTCAACCGCGTCAGCCTGAGAGTGGCACGCCTTGCGCATGCCGGAACATCGTCAGCTCCCGGGCTGTGAAGCGCCGTATGGGCAGTCTGGCAATGTACCCCTGCACCCTTATCCATCGGCGCATCACAGTCGCCTCACAGCGGCGGCCAATGTGCTGGGGCAATGAGCCCGACGCGCCCCGACGCGAGAGCATTGAAGTGCGGACTATGGAATTTTTTAGGGGGTTGAAAGCCGGCGCAGCGGGGCTGAAAGCGCCCCAAAGCGGACGCAAAAGTTGTCCGACGGGTGGGATCAGGGATCCTGCACGCCCGAGGGGTCATCAATGCGAAGCGCGAGTCGCTGAGATCGCTCCCACTCCGCGCCTAGAAGTTCGCGTCCCGCATCGCGGCGTCGACGCGGGTCTGTGGCGTGCGGCGTGCATCAAGTCCTTGGGCACCGAGCAGCTTGTACAGCGGTTCGACTTGATAAAGCGCCGTCATGAATTCGGGAGCAGAACGAAGCGCCCGCATCATGCGCAATGCGCTCGCAAACTGTTCCGGATGCGCGTCCTGCATGTAGACAAATGCATATGCGTCAGCATAGGCTTCTTCAAAAGATGCCGTCTTTTCGAGGGAATGGCGCGCAGGCGAGCCCTCGTCGCTTGCCGCCACCAGCGCCCACAGTTGCGGCGACATGTGTTGCTGCCATACCCGCAGGCAATGCCCAAGTTCATGTGCCGCAGCGACCAGCATCAGAGTTTTGCGGTCCTGCGCAGTTGAACCGAACCGCATGATTGACCTCATCTTGGGGTTCTCTCCCTCGGCGATGACCACAGCACAGCCAGAACCTGCCCTCAAAACCACGCCAACGGGCGTGAAGCCTACGTTCTTCGCTTCGGCCTTGGAATACCGAATGTCCAACCCATTGAACAACGGATGCTGCCGCACTTCCTGAAACGCCTCAATCCACTGCAACACAGTCGGAAGGGTCTGCGCCCAAGCAACTGCCGACCACCAGAACACGACAAGACCGACGACAGTTCGCGACAACACAAGCTCCTACATCGCTTAATCATGCCGGGGCTTACTGCATCCACGCAGCCAGCGCCGGGGCTTTGCCATGCTGCGTTCCCAGCGTGAATCGGAAAGCATTTTGGCCGTTGCCCACTGTAAGGGCCGGCGGGCAGCCCCATGTCTCGATAAGGTGTCGGTAAAGCCGCCTGTTACGGGCATGACTCCGGGCGCTGGGCTTCTCCGTGCTCCTGTGGATATCGGCAGGCTGGTCGTGTACGGGATTGGCACTATCGCGATACCCGAGCAGGGCAGCAAGATTGGCCAACGGCCCCTACTGCCTACGTCGATCTTGTCGAGCATGCCCGCCTCGGCCACGGAATTCCCACGCAGGACCCGGATCCCGCGGCACAGGTGTCGCGGCAACCCGATGAAGTCGATCGCGAGGCCGAGCCGGTGCTGACGGGTAGTTTCGGCATAACAAGCCCTGCGGGATCCCCAGCCTACGCCGTAACTTCGTTGTCACATTTGTGCAATCGATGGGGTGTACGAGGCGTTGAAGGGTGACGCCAACGCTGACCCATCGACGCCACCGGGCGTCGTGTTTCATCCTGCCAGCGTGTTTACAAGTCCCGGAGCGAAAACACCTTCAATTCCGCACCGGCACGCATGGCCTGCAAAGGAAGCGCCACGGCAGATGGATTCCGGGCCCTGTTTTCGACGGTGGCCAACGAGTGCGGCTGGAATCCTGACGTGATAGAGCGCCAAATTGCGCACATCGAAGGGAACCGCGTGTGTGCTGCGTACCACCGGGCCCGCTACCTGGAACATTGCGTGAAATTGATGCAGATGCAATGACTTCCCTGTGGGGCTTGCATTCGAGTCGCCCTCCGCACGCCCGATATTGCAGAAGTCCCGGTAGGCCGACCTCGAGGATTGCAACTGAGGCGTAAGGGTGTGGAAAGTTGTTAACCAGAGTAGTATCCCGCTATGAACCGCATCACAACCAACCCCGACATTTGCCATGGCAGACCGTGCATTCGTGGCTTGCGTTATCCCGTGCAATCGGTGCTGGAATGGCTGGCCGGCGGCATGACAGTGGCCGAAATTCTGGCGGATTACCCGGACTTGGAAGCCGACGACATCTACGCCTCGCTGGCCTACGCTGCGCGCCTGACGCAAACCAACCACGTTGAACTTTTGGCAGCGTGAAGTTCATTGTTGATGCGCAACTGCCAGTAAAGCTCGCTGTGGCCTTGACGGCTGCAGGACACGATGCCGTGCACACGCTGCATCTGCCAGACAAGAACCGCAGCAGCGACTCGTATATCTCCCGCCTGGCAGACTCTGAAGGGCGTGTCGTTATCAGCAAGGATGCTGACTTTGTGACGTCTCACATTGTCCACAGGTCGCCACTGCGCCTATTGCAGATTTCTACGGGGAATATGCCAAACTCGATTTTGCTTCCACTCGTTTTGGGCAATCTTGACCGGATTGCAGTAACCTTCGAGTCAGTCGTTCACGTGGAGTTCACCACCAGCACGATCATTGCCCGCGCTTGATCGCCTGGATGGCGCTCTCTGAAAAAGGGCGCCGCGTTACCTGTGGCTTGTGGACAACTTCGGCTGAAGTGCTGCGACTGGTCAAGCAGCAGCGCGGGATTGAGCGTGACGACCCGCCTGCGACCGTCTTCCTGCCGCCGTGCCCGACACCGCTCGGCCAGGATGGCAAGCGCCGCGCGCAGGTCGCGTCTGGCGGTCCGCTTCCACGGTCAAGCGCTTGATCGTGACGTGGTATCCGTCACAGTTGAGGTCGTATCAAACTCTCGGACCCCGTCGCACGATCTAACAAGAATCTGGGAGTGAAAAAGAGAAAATTCGGACGGCTTGGAGCATTCCGGCTTCGAAGATGGTCCCGCCAGCAGGAATCGAACCTGCATCTAGCACTTAGGAGGCACTCGTTCTATCCGTTGAACTATGGCGAGGGACGCGAGATTGTAGGGGGGGGCCGGCACTGGAGGGCCAAGCGCAGTGGCGCGGGCCGGTTCTGCTTGACGCCGTCCGGGTGTGGCGCTGGCCATCGATGGTGTGTGCGAGAGCCCACGCGCCAAGCCTGCAGGCGCAGTTCGATCGACCGATGCGATTGTGGCGCGGCGCGCGGCGCTGGCGGCGGCCGTCGGACCACATGCTGGATCGGACCCTTCGGCATCTGCCTGGCCGACCGAAATGGCGGGTGGTGCTGCGGATGCCGGTAGCTGGCAAACGGCCGGGCGATCGGGTCTGCGGATGTTTCGGCTGTGTATCGGCTTCCAGCTTTGGTAGCCCCATGTGACCCGCAGGGTTGAGAAAACCACATAATGGCCGTGCCGTCACACCCGTTGCTGCGCAACCGCACGCCCTCAATAACCAGACGATGGACACCCTGCTGCGCAATGCCTTTGTCTACACCGGTGACGCCGGCCACACCTGCTTTGCGCGCGGCGCGCTGCTGGTATCGGATGGGCGACTGCGGTGGGTCGGCGACGAATCGCTGGCTATCGGCACCCCCGATGCACGGGTGGTCGATCTCGGTGGCCGTGTGGTCATGCCGGGCCTCGTCAACACCCACACGCACGGTGGCCTGAGCCTGCACCGCGGGTGCTGCGACACGGGCAACCTGTTTCAGTGGGCGCAGACCCTGGCACCGTACACCTCCGCGCTGACGTTGGAGGACAACCGCTGGGGCTGCTACCACGCGGTGTTGGAGATGGTCCGCGGCGGAGTGACGACCGCCTGTGACTGCACGCGTTATGGCGCCGGGCTGTTCGCGTCGGTGGCGGCGGACGTCGGCATGCGCTCGCTCGGCGGCGCGCTGGCAAACTCGCCGTCGCTGCGCCCCGCAGGCCGGCCCAACTGGCCTTCGGCGCTGGAGGAGACGCAGCAGGCGATAGCCGAGATGGGGGCGGACGGCCGCTGCCGCTTCTACCTGGGTGCCCATTCGCCGTACAGCTGTACGCCGGAGCTGCTGATTGAAGTCAAGCAGGCCGCGGACCGGCTGGGATTGCCGTTCGTGATCCATGCAGCCGAAAGCCGCGAGGAGGTGGAGATCGTGCAATCCCGCCACGGGCGGCGCCCGATCGAGCACCTGCACCAACTGGGCGTGCTCGACGCCCGCACTATCCTGGCGCACTGCGTATGGCTCGATGAGGGCGAGATCGAGCTGTTGGGCGCGACGGGAGCCTCGGTGTCGCACAACCCGATCAGCAACGCCAAGCTGGCCAGCGGGGTGGCGCCGGTCGCGGCGCTGCGCGCGCGCGGGGTTCCCGTGGGGCTGGGCACCGACAGCATGTTGAGCAACAACGCGCTGAACCTGTTCCAGGAGATGAAGTTCGCGGTGTTGCTGCAACGCGCCCACCGGCTCGACGGCCATGCCTTGTCGGCGCGGGACGCCCTGGCCATGGCCACGCGCGAAGGCGCGCAGGTGCTGGGCTGGGGGGCCGAGATCGGCAGCCTCGAGCCGGGCAAGGAGGCGGACCTCGTGGTTCTGGATCTGGAGCACCCGCTCGGGTGGACGCCGGAGCGCGTACTGTCGGACCTGGTGTTCGCTGCCGGGCCCCAGCACATCCACGCCGTGATGGTGCACGGCGAGACGATTTTCGAGAGCGGACGATTCACGCGAATCGACGAACGCGAGGTGCGCGAGCGCATCCGGCGCCATGGCGAGCGCCTTTCCAACAATCACCCCTGAAGGACACCCACCATGCATTCCGACACCGAGAAGAAACCGCGCGCGCCGGTCGGCCTGATTACGAGCGCCGCGTCCCGGCGCCTCCTGGAGGATCGCCGCGAGGAGCAGGTGCCCACACCATGGGGCACGGCGTCCGTCCAGACCGGCCGTATCGGCGGGCGGGAAGCAGCGGTGGTGCTGCGTTACGGCCCGAAGTTGACCGTCCCCAGCCACAAGATTAACTACCGCGCCAACATCTGGGCCCTGCGCGAACTGGGAGTGCAGCGGATCATCTCGCAGAACGCCATTGGTTCGGTGAACCCCGCGCTGCGCCCGGGTGACATCATCGTCTCGCACGATTTCCTGGACCGCACCAAGGGGCGCCCCCTGTCGCTGTTCGACGATGACGAGTGCTGGGTCCGTGTCGACATGACCGAGCCGTTCTGCGCCGAAGTGCGGCAAGTTCTGCTGGCCGCCACCGCCTCGATGCCCGATCGGGTCATCGACCGTGGCGTATTCGCCTGTGTGGAAGGTCCGCGCTTCGAGACGCCGGCCGAGATCCGTGCCCTGCAACGCGACGGCGCCGACATCGTCGGCACGCCCCTGGTGCCGGAGGTGACCCTTGCGCGCGAGGCGGAGATGTGTTTTGCCTCGATCGCCCCGGTGATCAATTACGGCGCCGGCATGGCGCCCGCCGTGATCCATGTCGGGCCTGGAAGCATGAACGATGCGTACTACACCGGGGGCCTGCACGACCGGATCGAGCAGGCCTTGATCGACGCCGTGGCCCACCTGCCCGAGCACCGGGCTTGCAAGTGCGGCCAGGCGCTGCGTGGTGGCTTCCATGGTGTGCGCCCCAGCTGGCTCAAAAATTGCAGCATCGATGACCAGACCGGCTCCACGCTGCCCGACGCGCCCGCGCTGACCGATCACCCGGACTGATCCGGCCCCTCGTTCCATTCACACTTCAAGGACGTTTGACCATGCGCAAGACCCTGCTCCAGCTTTGTATCACCGTGGCCTGGTGCACGCTGTCGACCGTTGCGGCCGCACAGACGCAGGCGGCCTGGCCTACGGCGAAACCCGTTTCGGTGGTGGTGCCTTTCCCGGCCGGTGGGGCTGTCGACTTCGCCGCGCGTCTGGTTGCGACCAGGCTCGGGGAACGCCTGGGCCAGTCGGTGGTGATCGACAACGTGGCCGGGGCCGGTGGCGTCGTGGGCACCACGAAGGCGACGCGCGCCGCACCCGACGGCTACACCCTGCTGGTGGCGCCCGACAGTACCATCGTGATCGCGCCCCTGGTGACGCCCGACACCGTCAAATACGACGCACTCAAGGACCTGATCCCCGTGGGGCTGATCAATGTCACGCCCTTGATCCTCGTGGCGCGCCCTGGCCTGCCAGTCAGCAATATCTCGGAGCTGTTGCGGTACGCACGGGCAAATCCCGGAAAGCTCAACTACGCCAGCCCCGGTGTGGGCAACCTGCTGCACGTGGCGATGGAGTCCCTGCGCCAGCAGGCCCGCATCGATATCGTGCACGTGCCCTACAAGGCCGCGCCGCAGATCGTGAGCGACTTGATCGGCAACCAGATCGACCTGGCCCTGCTGGTGCCCTCGACCGGGCTGACGCACATCAAGGCTGGCAAGATCAAGGCGCTGGGTGTGACAGTGGAGGAGCGACTGGCGGCCAGCCCCGATGTGCCTGCGCTGTCGGAAGCGCCGGATCTCAAGGGCTTCCATGTGACCAGCGCGATCGGGCTTTTCGTACCCGCGAAAACACCCGCGGCCATTGTGGAGCGGCTCAACCGCGAACTGAACGACATCCTGGCCTCGCCAGAGGTACGCAAGACCTTCGAAGACCAGGCGGCCACGGTCGGCAAGGGGTCGGGCGCGGAATTCGCCGAATTCCTGCGCAAGGAACAGGTGCGCAATGCGGCGGTGGTCAAGGCGGCCAACATCAAGGGCGAATGAAGGTGCTGGGCGGTGGCAGGCGGTTCGTCGATCGCGCCCGCCGGGATCGCAGTACCGCGCCCATGCCTCACGCTCAGTCGTAGCGGATGGTGAAGATCAGGTCGATGGCGCTTTGCTCACCGGTGCTGGCGCGCAGGGTGAAGCGGCGCGACAGGTCATAGAAGATCGAGATCGTGCCCAGGGTGCCGGCCAGGCTGCGCTCGTACGCCACGTAGAAGTCGCGCGAGATGCGCTTGCCCAGCGTCACGGTGGCGGCCGAGGTGCTGCCGTCGCTGCGCGAGGAGGCTGCCGCAAGCGACAGTTCGTCCAGGCCCAGGGCGCCGGCCAGGCCGCCCGACAGGCCCTGGCCGTTGCGCCCCAGCAGCGCCAATGCGGCCTGCTGCAGCACCGCAGCCTCGGCACCTCCATTGGCGCCGGAGCGGCCCAGCACCAGCCAGGCGAGCTTCTCGGCCTCGGGCAGTTCGGGTTCGGCAAACAGGCGCACGCGGGGCGCAAATGCGGTGCCGGTGATCTGCACGCCGACGCGCTGTGTGAGGTTGGGGCGCAAGGCAAGGATATCGAGCACCGGGTTGTCGTAAGCGCCAGTGAATCGCATCACGCCCTGCTCGATGTCGAGCAGTTGGCCGTAAGCCTTGTAGCTGCCCAGCACGGTACGCACCTCGCCGATGAGACGCGGCGGCTCGCCGCCCTGGGCGCGTAACTGCAGCGTGCCGGCCAGGCGGGTGACGATGCCGCGGCCTTGCACCCGGAAGTCGGGCCCAAGGTCCAGCGCCAGCGCGATGGTGGTCCGCACGGTCGTTCCAGGCGGCGCATGGGTACTGGGTCGGTTGGCGGTGGCAGTGGGCGCCGCTGTTGCGCCCTTGCTGCCGCGGATCACCACGTCATCGCCCAGCTGCGGTGCGGTTTCGTCCGGCAGCACGAAGGACGCTTGGTCGGCCTTGAGTGCACCCTGCACATCGAGCCGGGCATTGCGCAGCCGCGCCTGGACGGTGCCTGACACCACCATGCGCCGGTCGGCGCGGCCCGACACGCGCAGGCCCCGCGCGGTGGCGTCCAGGTCGATCTGGATCCGCGGCAGGATGCCGGTGTTCTCGGCTCCGGCTGGCAACCACAGGGCAAATCCGCTGGCGTCGAGCGTGCCACCGGCGTTGCCCCCGGCACCCTGCAGGCTGAACTCCTCGATCGCAAGACGCTGCCCCTGCATGCGCGCGCGCAGGCGGCCATTGCCGAATTCGATGCCATCGACGACCGAGCGCAGCGCCAGGCCATCGGCCAGCAGCTGGCCGGTCCATTGCGGTGCCTGGCGTGAGCCCGTCACCGACAGGTTGGCGTCGAGCGTGCCGCGCATGCGCCAGCCCGGAGGCGCCAACACCGACCACACACCGACCTGCGGCAGGCGCGCCCGCAAATTGCCACTCAGTGGCGCCGCGGCAGGCCAGTCCCATCCTTGCACGGTAGGCGCGAGGCGGGTCTGGATGTCGGCCTGGGCGTTGCCGGCGCGTTCGCTGTCCCAGCGCGCGGTGGCCGTCACCGCCTCACCGTCCACGACCAAGGTGAGGCGGGCGTCGCGCACGCCGGCATCGACCGCCAAGCCTGCTTCCTGACTGCCCGGCAGGGCATCGGCCAGCACCCGGATATCGCCGCTGCGACGGGCCAGTGTGGCGCGCAGCTGCAGCGTGTCGGCGGCCGCCAGGTCCCAGGTGGCATCGAACACCAGGTTGCCGCTCAGGCCCAGGGTCGCCAGCTGGGTGTTGGCCAGCAGGGTCAACCAGTCCATGGGCAAATTGAGCAGTTCACCCCGGCTGCTCAGGCTGCCGCGCACTCCTGGAGTCCAGCTGATGGGCTGCAGTTGCAGCGTGGCGGCGCCCGGTAGCGGCCCGGTCAGCTGCGCCTGGGCTGGCCCGGTGCGCAGGCTGCCGCCGGCCGCGCCAGCCAGCCATTCGACCACCACCGGCGCGCCCAGGCCCAGGCTCCAGAGGCCGGGGCGCGGTGCGTCGCGCAGGTCGACTTTCAACGCCTGCAGGCCCATGCGCCAGTCGCCGGCGGCCGCGCGGCCCCCTTGTGCCTGCGCCTGCAGGCTGAAGCGCCGCAGGCCCAGCGACAGGTCACCACTGAACGCCAGCGCCAGCGCGCCAGGGGGGCCGGTGAGTTCGATGCGTGCTCCCTGCACGCGCAGTTCGTTGGTGCTGTCCTGAGCGGATGGGTGGATCGCCAGCGTGGGGATGCGCAGGAGGGCCTGAACGTTGGGCTGTGTGCTGCTGCGTGTCTGAAGCGCTTGCCAGCCGCCTTGCCACTGGAGTGCGAGGTCGGCGCGGCCCTGCATCGCGGGCAGTGCCCATTCGCGCGGCCACTGCGGCTGACGGCGCAACCACACCGACAGCCGGCCGGCGTCCGACACGTCCAGCACCACGTCACCGCTGCCGTCGAGCGGAGCCAGCTGGCCGTCGACGCGACCCTGGGCGCCGGGCAGCGCCAGTTGCAGTTGCGCACGGCCGCTGCGGCTCGCCGGCTGCAGTTCGAGGCTGCCCCGCACCGAGGCGTCGTCGGTCTGTAGCAGCAGCTCGGGCAGGCGCAGCCAACCGTCGCCCCAACTGCCACGGGTGGACAGTTGCTGCAGGCGCAGGCCGGCCAGCGGAGACGCAGTCGGCTGGGTGCCGGCGGGCTGGAGCGCTGCCGTGAACTCGGTGCGTTGACCGTCCGAATTCGCTTGCACGGTACCGCTGATCCTGGCCGGCGCCAGCTGGCTGTGCAGCAGCGCCGGGTTGATGGCCGCCAACTGCGCTCTGGCCTGCCACCCGGTGGTCTTGCCGGCCGGGTCCACACGACCCTGCACGTCGGCCGTGCCACCGGCACCCTCTGCCCGCAGCGATTCGATGTTCCAGCTGCCGGCGGCCCAACCCACCACCGCGCGGGCCTGTTGCACCGGAAGCAGGTGTTTGTCCCACGGGCCGGGCAGGCCGTTGGTCAAACGCAGCGAGGCCTGCCAGAGTGCGCCCCGCGGCAGGACCTGCGCGTCGCCGGTCAACAGCGTTCTCGGCGCATCCGGCCACAGGGCGGCCAGGTCGAGCTGGCTGAAGCGGGCCTGGGCGTCTTGCACCGGCTGCTGCGAGCGGGGCCGGATGCGGGCCGTCACATGGGCACGCATCGATTGCGCGCTGACAGGCACGCCCGCGCGTCCGGCGCCGGGCTGCAGATCGGCCACCAACTGCAGCACGTCTTGTGCAGCGCCAAGCGGCCCTTGCAGGGTGGCGGTGGCATCGAGCGTGATGGGTCGCGTGTCCAGCAACACCTGCACCTGGCCCCGGGCCTGCAGGTCCAGCGTCAGCGGCGCGCTGGCCAACAGTGTGCCCCGGCCCTGGTAACGGCCCTGGGCGATCTGCACGCTGTCGAGCGTGAGCGCGTGGCGCATGCCGTCGTAGCGGTAGTGGCCGGCAAGGGCTTGTGCCCTCAGCCCCGGCGGGCCGACCCAGTGCAGCCGGTCCACGGAGAATGGCGCGTCGAACTGCAGCGGCAGTCGCAGGTCGGGCGGCGTGTCGGCGCGTGCCGGGCGCTGGTCATCAATCGTCAGGTCCGCGATCTGCAGTCGTTCCAGTACCACGCGGCGTTCGAGCAGCGCCCACAAGTTCCAGCGCAGCTCGATGCGCTGCGCTTCGACCGACAGGCCCTGGTTGTCCCAGCGCAGTCGTGCGATCCGACCGCCCGTGCGCAGCGAGCCGCGCGCGTCTTCGGTCAGCAGGCGATGGCCTGGCGGCATGGTGCGGCTGGCCAGTTGCAGGGCCGTTGCCAGCGAGCCTTCGCTGCCGCTCCATAACCACAGCGCTGCAAGCAGGGCCGCCACGAGTGCCAGCCACAATTCCAGCACCCAGGTGGAGACCAGGACCGGACGGCGGATCAAAACGTGAACCCCACGGTCAGGTGCAGGCGCAGCCGCTTGGCCGCCACGCCATAGGCCAGGTCCATCTGCAGGGGGCCGACCGGGCTTTTCCAGCGTGCACCGGCACCGATCCCGATCTTGGCCTTGAAGTCCGCGGGTCGGTCGGCCACGCTGCCGCCGTCGATGAACAGCGTGCTTTCCCAGTCGCTGGGCTGTCCGTCGACCAGTATCGGGCGCTGCCACTCGACACTGCCATTGAGCAGGTAGCGACCGGCCGTGGTCTGTCCGGTGGTCGAGCGCGTGCCGATGTCGTGGAAGGCATAACCGCGCACGGTCGCGTCCCCGCCGGTCAGAAACAGCTGCGTACTCGGCAACACGGCGCTGTCGCGTGCCAGCACCACGCCACCGTGCGCGCGCGCTGTGAGCCGGCCCGCCCGCGCCTGCAGCGGCCAGATGCCGAGCCAGTGCACCACGCTGCGCACAAAGGGGTCGCGCCGATCGCCCAGCGTGACACCGCCCCCGAGTTCCGCACCCAACCCGTACCCGGACGACGGAAACGGCAGGCTGTCGAAATTGCGCTGCGTCCAGGAGTAGCTGCCACTGACGGATTGCGCCCGCGTCACGATCCCGGCATCGGTGCTGCGGGTGCGGTCATATTGCAGGCTGTAATTGCGGTCGATGGAGTCAGCGGCCTTGGTGCGGCCCAAGCGCAGGGTCTGGCTTTGGACCTGGACATCGGACGTGTTGTCGTTCTTCAGCTGCGCCGAGGTCAACCAGCGCCAGCTGCCTTGGTCCGGGGTCGACGTGAGTTCGGTGCCGGCAAACTGGTTGTTGCGGTCCAGCACCAGCTTGGACACCGCGCGCCAGCCGATCACCGGTAGCTGGTGGTTGGTGTGTTCCACCGACACGCGCGCCCCGCTGTCAGTACTGGCGCCGATGCCCAGCACCAACTTGTTGCGCATGGCTTCACGCAGGGTCACCAGCACCGCGGCGGCCGACGGGTCGCCATCGGTCTGCAGCGTGACGAAGACGGAGTCAAAGTAGCCGCTTTTCTGCAGCCGCTGCTGGGCTTCGAGCAATTGCGCGTGGTTGTAGGGCGCGCCTGGCCGAAGGCGGGCGATGCGCTCGACCAGGTTGCGGTCGAAGCCCTGCAGCCCGTCGATGCGCAGGGCGCCCAGCCGGTAGGCGGGCCCGGAGTCCAGCGTCAGGCTGAGGCGGGCGCTGCGCGTGTCGGGATCGACGTCGGCGCGGCTGAGCGCGACCTGCGCCAGCGCGAAATGCTGCGCACCCAGCCGGCGCAAGGCCTGCGCCTTGGCATCGTTCCAGCCGGCCTGGGTGAAACGCATGCCGGGCGCAAGCGCCCAGGTGTCGCGGATGGCCGCACGTTGCAGATCGGCTTGCGGGAGCGTCGTAATGCTGCCGGTGAAGCTGATGGCGACTTCGGTGACGACGGTGGCGGGACCGGGTTGCGCCAGCACCGACACCAGCCGGCGGCCCTTGGCGGTGCCATCGGCGTCGTGCAGGCGAACTGTCACCGTGGGCGAAAAATAGCCCAGGGTGCCCAACAACGCACGCGCATCCAGCTCTGCGGAATGGGCCAGGCGCTGCAGTTCACCGGCATCCAGGTCACCCAGGGCGCGGTAACGCAGCAGTTCCAGGTGGCGCTGCAGGAAGTCCTGCACGTCCCTGGGGGCGTCGATCTGCACCTCGAATGCGCCGGGCGCTTGGGCGTCTACTGCAGCATCCGCAGGTGTTGCGGCCAATTGGGCCTGCGCCAGGCACGCGAACAACAGCCCGCAAACAAAAAAGGCCGGCGCGAACACCAGCCTTTTCAATCCGGCGGTGCCCATGGGGCTACTTCGACAGCAAGCGCATCGCTTCCTCGAGGCCCTTGATGGTCAGGGGAAACATGCGCTGGTTCATCAGCTGCTGCACCACGCTAATGCTCTGGCGGTACTGCCATACGCCCTGCGGCTCTGGGTTGATCCAGGCGAATTTGGGGAAGGCATTGGTCAGGCGCTGCAGCCACTCGGCGCCGGCCTCCTCGTTGTTGTATTCGACGCTGCCACCGGGTTGCAGGATCTCATACGGGCTCATCGTCGCATCGCCGATGAAGATCAGCTTGTAGTCCTTGTTGTACTTGCGGATGATGTCCCTGGTGGCAAACTTTTCACTGAAACGTCGGCGATTGTTTTTCCACATGAAGTCGTAGACGCAATTATGAAAGTAGTAAAACTCCAGGTGCTTGAATTCAGACTTGACGGCGGAGAACATTTCCTCAACCCTGCCGATATGCTCATCCATGGTGCCACCGACGTCCATCAGCAGCAGCACTTTCACGTTGTTGTGGCGCTCGGGAATCATCTTGATGTCGAGCAGGCCGGCGTTGGCAGCGGTGGCGTGGATCGTGTCGTCGAGGTCCAGTTCGAGCTCGCTGCCTTCGCGGGCAAAGCGGCGCAG
>JANOUM010000246.1:0-2939 GCA_031416855.1 Rhodoferax sp.
AGTTCCGCGCTGATGCTGGCGGCGGTGGGCGGCGACGACAACTGGACCCTGGTTTCCGGCGGTGCCACCATTTTGGGCGGTGCCTTCAGCGCCAACAACCTGAGCCTGACCAGTGGCGCCGCGTTGGGATTGACGCAGGACATCACGGCCAGCGGCAACCTCACGCTGGTGACGCCGAATGCCATCAGCAACAACATCGTGCAGTCGGCGGGCTCGATCATGGTGGCTGGCCAAACCACCATCAATGCCGGCTCGGGCTCCGTGTTCCTGGCCGGTGCCAGCAGCAACAACGACTTCAACCAGATCGGCGTGACAGGTGGCGTGGTGACGGTCCAGGATGTCAATAACCTGGTTATCAACAACTCGACGGTGCAAAACATCCTGTTGTCAGCTGGTGGCTCAGTCACCATGGGGGGCACGCTGGCGGCCACCGATAGTTCCGGCACATCGATCGAGCTGGTGGCGGGGGTGGGCAGTGGTTTCGTCAACCCGGTCGGTGCGGGCGCCCTGAATGTCGCTGGCAGTGCGCGCTGGCTGGTGTATTCGGACGACCCGGCGCTGGACACGCGCGGTGGCCTGGCATACGCATTCAAGCAATACGGCACAGGTTTTGGCGCAACGGTATTGGGCGCAGGCAACGGTTTCCTCATGCGCATCAGTCCCACATTGACCGCCGGCTTGACGGGTGCTGTCGGCAAGGTCTACGACGGGCTGAATACTGCAACTCTGTTGGCTGGCAACTACTCTGCGACCGGCCTTTCGGGTGACGTGATCACGCTCAACAACCCGGGCAGTGGCACCTATGACACCAAGAACGTTGGCAGTGGCAAGACAGTTACCGTGACCGGCGTCACTGTGGCAAGCGTGGTGGACGGCAGCGCGGCGGTGTTTGGGTACCCGAGCGTTGTGGGCGCCCTGTCCGGACCGGTTGGCGACATCACACCGGCCAGCATCAGTGCCATCACCGGCATCACGGCCGCCAACAAGGTGTATGACACCTTTACCACTGCCACGCTGAGCACCGGCAGTGCGGCGTTCACCGGAAGGTTTGGCTCGGATCTGTTGACTGTGGCCACCAGTGCCGGCAGCTTTTTGGACAAGAACGCAGCCTCGGGCAAAGTGGTCAGTATCAGTTCGCTGAGCCTGGGGGGCGCGGATGCAGGCAACTACACCCTGGCCGGCACCACAGCCAGCACCACGGCCGACATCACCCCGGCCAGCATCAGCAGCATCAGCGGCATCTCGGTAGACAACAAGGTTTACGACGGCAGTACCAGCGCTGTGTTGAGCACTGGCGCGTCGGTCTTCAACGGCAAACTGGGCGCCGATGTGCTGACTGTGGGCAGTGGCAGCGGCGCCTTCATCGACAAGAACGTGGCACCGATGAAGGTCGTCAATGTGAGCGGCCTGACCTTGGGTGGCGCAGACGCCGCGAACTACACCCTGGGCAATACTGGAGCCGTAGCGTTGGCCGATATCACCCCGGCCACCATCACGCTGTCTGGCATCACTGCCGCCAACAAGATCTATGACGGCAACACCAGCGCCACAGTGAACACTGGCTCTACTACCCTGGGCGGCAAGGTGGGCGCGGATATGGTGACGCTCAGTGGTGCAGGCGCGGGGAGCTTTGCAGACAAGAACGCCGGCCTGGCTAAACCAGTCACGATCGTCGGGCTCTCGCTGATCGGCCCCGACGCGGGCAACTACACCCTGGCGAACAGTTCGGCGTCCGTCGCGGCAGACATCACGCCAGCCAGCATCAGCGGGGTCACCGGCATCACCGCCAGCAACAAAACCTACGATGGCAACACCGGTGCCACGTTGGACACGCTCGGTGCAGGCTTCACCGGCAGACTCGGTACAGACGCATTGATCGTGGCCGCTGCCACGGGAACCTTCAGCGACAAGAACGCCGCCCTGGTCAAGACAGTGAACATCGCCGGCCTCGCATTGGGTGGCGCCGACGCGCTCAACTACACCCTGGGCAACACCACGGCCAGTACCACGGCCGACATCTTCCAGGCCACCATCAACGCCATCAGTGGCGTGACGGCGGCCAACAAGGTGTACGACGGCAACACCAACGCCACGCTGAATTCGGCCGGCGCCATCTTGTCCGGCAAGGTAGCGGGCGACGCTTTGACGATGGGCCCCGGCCTGGTTGGAACTTTCTCGGACAAGAATGCTGCAGTCGGCAAGCCGGTTAGCGTAGGCGGCGTGACACTGACCGGCGCCGATGTGGCGAACTACACCCTGGGCAGTCTGGCGGTTAGTGCCGTTGCCGACATCACTCCGGCCACTTTGACAGTCTCGGGCATCACGTCTGCCAACAAGGTGTATGACACCACTACGGTGGCCATTTTGAATTCCGGCGGCGCGATGCTGGGTGGCAAGGTCGGCGGTGACAGCGTCAGCCTGATTGGCGCAACCGGTGCCTTTGTCGACAAGAACGTGGGCGTGGGCAAGACCGTCAACGTGACCGGGTTGTCGTTGACGGGCATCGATGCTTCGAACTACACCCTGGCCGGCACCACAGCCAGCACCACGGCCGACATCACCCCGGCCGGCATCAGCACGATCAGTGGCATCACGGCGGCCAACAAGGTCTACGATGGCAGCACCGGCGCAATACTGGACAAATCTGCGGCGGTCTTCACTGGCAAACTGGCAGGCGATGCACTCACTGTAGCCGGTGGCACGGGTGCCTTCACCGACAAGAACGCCGCCGTGGGCAAGACCGTGAACATCACCGGCCTGGGATTGGACGGCGCCGACGCGCTCAACTACACATTGAGCAACATTGGCGCCAGCGCTGTTGCGGATATCGCACCAGCAGGCATTACGGCAATCACCGGGATCACCGCCGCCGACAAGGTGTATGACACCACGACGACTGCGACGTTGAACACCGGCAGTGCTGGCTTTACCGGCAGGAT
>JANOUM010000247.1:0-3942 GCA_031416855.1 Rhodoferax sp.
CTGGATCGACACGTCCAGCGCCGCCACCGGTTCGTCGAGGATCAGCAGGCGCGGCTTGAGCGCCAGCGCGCGCGCGATGCCGATGCGCTGGCGTTGCCCGCCCGAGAACTCCTGCGGGTACCGGTTGACCATGGTGCTCGAGAGCCCGACCAGCTCGAACAGCTCGGACACCCACCGCGCACCGCCGAGCGTATCAAACAGGCCATGGATGCGCAGCGGCTCGGCCACGATGTCGCCCACGCTGAGCACCGGGTTGAGCGAGGAATACGGATCCTGGAATATGTACTGCATGTGGCGTCGCACGCGACGCATGCCCTCGCGCGGCAGGGAGGTGATGTCCTGGCCGTCGAACGACACGCGCCCGCCGGTCTTGGGGATCAGGCCCATGATCGCGCGCCCGGCGGTGGTCTTGCCACAGCCCGATTCGCCCACCAGTCCCACGGTCTCCCCGGCCCGCAGGGCCAGGCTCACACCGTCAACCGCGCGCACCCAGCCAGTGCGCCGGCGCAGCAGCCCGGACTTGACCGGGTAGAACACCTGCAGGCGCTCCACCTCCAGCAGGGCCTGCCCTGGCCGCGCCGACAGCGCCGGCCCTGCACCTGTTGCCGCATGCGCCACTGGCGCGGTGTCGGCCAGCAGTCGCGCCACCTCGTCCGGGAAATGGCAGGCGCTGCTGTGGCCATCACCAACCGCCTGCAGCGCCGGATCCCGGGTTGCACACACCGGACGATCGCGCCCGATGGCGCAGCGCGGATGGAAGGTGCAACCGCTGGGCAACTGCGTGGGTGTGGGGGGCTGGCCCATGATCGGCACCAGGCGCGAGTCGACCGTGTCGATACGCGGAATGCTGCGCAGCAGCCCCACCGTGTAGGGGTGGCGCGGCTGCGTGAAGATATCCTGCACCGGACCGGACTCCACGATGCGCCCGCCATACATCACCGCCACCTTGTGCGCGACCTCCGCGACGACGCCGAGGTCATGGGTGATCAGGATCACGGCCGCGCCGGTGTCGGCCTGGCGCTTGGCCAGCACGGCCAGCACCTGCGCCTGCACGGTCACGTCGAGTGCGGTGGTGGGCTCGTCAGCAATGATCAGCCGGGGCCGGCCGGACATTGCCATCGCGATCACCGCGCGCTGGCGCATGCCACCGGAGAACTGGTGCGGGTACTGGTTGACCCGGTTCTGGGGGTCAGGGATATCCACCTCGCGCAGCAGCTCGATGGCGCGCTGCGCGGCCTGCCCCGGCGCGACCTGCCCATGCGACACCTGGCCCTCGATCACCTGGCGGCCGATCGGGAACACCGGGTTGAGCGTCGTCGTCGGGTCCTGGAACACCATGCCGACGTCCCGGCCCCGCATCTTGCGCATCGACTCGGGGTCGAGCGTGGTGACCTCGACGCCGTCGAGCTGGATCGAACCGGTGACATGCGCCGTCGGCGGCAACAGGCCACTGATGGCCAGCGAGGCCACGCTCTTGCCGGAGCCGGATTCACCCACGATGCCCAGCACCTGGTTGGCATCGACATCGAAGTCGATGCCCCGCACCGCCGGCACGGCGCGGCCGGAGCCGACAAAAGTGACCGTCAGCCCACGGACGCGGAGCGTCAACGGAACCCTATCGTGCGGAACACCGGCATGTTGTCGATCTCGCGCGTGAGGCCACCGACGTTCTTGGCAGCGACGACCAACCCGATATCGTAGGTATTGGTGGGGATGGCAAAGGACGACTCCACCAGTACCTTGTTCAGGTTGTCGTAGGCGGCCTTGACCTCGGCCCCACTGCCAAACGTGCGCTCGACGCGTTCGATCGCCGCTACATAGGCGGGGTGCGGGTGCGGGTCGCCCAGCACCGGGTTTTTCGCGGTACGGTAGATGCTGTTGGTGGCCACGCGGGTCGGGAACTTTTGGATGTTGCCGATGCCGCCGAACAGAGCGAAGAACTTGCCGGCCAGCAGCGCGGTGGTGAACTCGGGCGCGCCCAGCACATCGAGCTCAACATTCACCCCGACCTTGGCCAGCGTGCTCTGCACCACCTGGCTGATGGCCGTGGACGCCGGGTCGCCGCCATTGACCATGATCTTCCAGCCGTTCAGATCAGCCTGCGACAGACCCGATTCCTTGATCAATGCCCGTCCTTTCTCCAGGTCGAAGCCGTAACGGGTGTCGTAGGACTTGTCGGCGGCCGGGCTGGCCGGCGCCCACGGGAGTGCAGTGACCTCACCCAGGCCGGCGTAACCGACTTGCAGGATGGCGCGGCGGTCCATCAGGAAATTAAAGGCCTGGCGGAACTTCTCGTTGCGAAACGGACCCATCGTGGTGTTGATCCGGAACACCTGCACCAGCGGGCCGGGCCCCTGGATCAACTGGTAGCCGGCATCGCGCAGCCGGATCGCCGACCGCGAGGCGCCGCCGTAAATCATGTCGACCGCACCGGACTCGAGTGCCGCGCTGGCAGCATCGTTGTCGCTGAAAAAAGTAAGCACCACTTCGCCGAGGATCGGCTTCTCGGGCCGCCAGTACTTGGGGTTGACCACCAAGCGCACGCGCTGGCCCAGCACCCGCTCGGCCAGCATGAACGGGCCGGTACCAGCCGGCTTGGCCTCGACCGTGTCGATGCCTGCGGGGTCGATCGGCGAGATGAACTGCAGCAGGTCGGTGATCTGCTTGTCCGGCACGGGTTTGTTGAAATTCAGCCGGATGGTGTAGGGGTCGACGACGGTCCAGTCCTTCACCGGCGACATGGTAGCGAACAGGTTCTTGCCCAGTTTCGGATCGGCGGCCTTCTTCAGCGTGGCGGATACCGCCTCGGCGTTCATCGGCGCACCGCTGTGAAACGTGACATCCCGGCGCAGCGTCAGGGTGACCGAGTTGTTGCCGGCCCCGACACTCCAGGCCGATGCCAGGCTGGGAATCGCCTGGCCTTCGGGCGTGTACTCGATCAGGCTGTCGTACAGGCTCTTGATCAGGGGAAAGTTCTGCGACGAGAACTGGGCCGGATCAAAGTTGGCGACGTCGGCCAGGATCGCCACCCGCAACCGCCCGCCCTTGAGGGCCTGCGCCTGGGCCGACAGGGGTGAAACCAGCGCGGCGGCGGCGACTGCCAGTGAAGCGACCAGGACGGTACGGCGGGCGATAACAGGTTTCATGGTTTGGGTTCCTCAAGAAAAATGGGAGTACGGCACGTAAACATCATGGCCCGACGCGGCGCCAGTCGTCAATAGGGTCTAACGGGTAGACCGGGCGCGGAATACGCGACCACGGCAGGCTGAAAACGTCGGATTGCCCGGGGCCGGTGGTGTCGACCCGGATGACTTGCGAGGTGATGCTCGCGAAATACTGGAAGTTCGAAGCCGTCTTGAGCACGGCCATCTGGTAATGAGTCGGGTCGATTCCCATGAACTCGTAGACATCGGGCAGGTTGCCCGCCACGCCGCGCAGTTCGCTCACCAGCATGGTGACCGGACCGACCTGAAACACCACGCTGCAACCCATGTCGATCTCGGCCTGGTAATCAGAATTGCGCAAGGGCACCATGCCACGGTGGATGCGCCCCACGGTGCCGGTCACCGTGAGCGGCGTGAAGAACTTCGGGGCCGCATGCCCGCCCACCGCCAGCGTGACCTGCGCGCCCTCGCCCGCCGCGACAAGCGCCGCCACGGTTTCGGGTTCAATCAGCGGCATCAGCACGCGGCTCTGAATGCCCAGTCGCAGGATGGATTCGAGAATCAGGTTGCTGTCGCCGGACGATCCGCCGAACACCGTGTCGCCGGTGTCGCTGAGCACCACCACGCCCCGGGGCGACTGGTCGGCCATGCGCACCGCCACATCAATGGGCACGGCCTCCTTCTGCTGGAAGTCGGCGCGCAGCGACCAGGCCAGATCGGCCAGTTCGTCGGCCAACTGCTCGGCCAGGGCCTGGTCGTTGTCGGTCACCACCACCGA
>JANOUM010000248.1:0-7603 GCA_031416855.1 Rhodoferax sp.
AAGGTCCAGTGCCCGTTCCATCGGGCCCGGTTCGATGTGCGCACGGGCGCGGTGATCGACTGGGCTAACTTCCCGCCCGGCATCCAGTTGCTCAACATCGTGCGCGGCGAGAAGCCCTTGCAGACGTACAAGGTGAAGGTCAACAAGGCCGGTGCGGTGCGGGTCGATCTGCCGGCGGCCTGAGCACTCCCCGCGGCTGGCATCGCACGCAGATCGTCGACGTCAAGGCCCACATCCTCAGCACCGCGCTGGACGAGCCATTCGCGTTCCCGATGGGATGGGTATCGCGACGCAGCGCTGTGCTGGTCGAAGTCGTCACGGACGACGGAATTACCGGCTGGGGTGAGTCCCTGTGCCATGGCCTGCAGCCGCCCGAGATTGCCGCGGCGGTCATTGACCACGCGCTCAAACCGATCTGGGATTGCCTCGGCAGGGCGCTTGGCAAGCCGGTGCACAAACTGCTGGGTGGGGCCTACCGCATGTGTGGGGATCGCGCGTCGGCCTGGCAGCGTCCCTGCAGTTTCTGGCAACTGGAGTACGACCAGTCGGCACACCCCTTGCGCCAGGACGGTGGACCGCGAGGTCATCCAATGATACGGTCGACGCTGAACGCGCTGCCGTCCGCCGGGTCCGTCAAGGCTCCGGCGCCGCCTGGTCACAAAAATCTTGTCGAAGCGCCACGGAGCCAAGGCATACTCTCTGCGGCTGGATGACAATTCAAGCCTTCAACCATCAGGAGACAAGACATGAAACTGAAAACACTGGTGCTCGGCCTGTCCTTGGCCATGGGTTTCGTCGGCATCGCTGCTGCCCAGGTGACCATGCGCAGCAGCATCTCGATCGTCCAGAATTCGCACCAGGGCATCGGTCTCGACGTGTTTGCGCGCGAGGTCGAAAAACGCACCGCGGGCCGTTACAAGATCCAGAACTTCTACGCTGGCGCATTGGGGGGCGAACGTGAGAGCATCGAGGCGGTGCAGCTGGGCACCCAGGAACTGACGCTGACCTCGACCGGCCCGATTCCCAACTTCGTGCCCGAGGCCAAGATCCTCGACATCCCGTTCCTGTTTCGCGACAAGGCGCATGCGCATGCGGTTCTCGACGGCCCGATCGGCGAGGAAATGCTCAAGCATTTCGAGCCCAAGGGGTTCAAGGCTCTGGGTTGGGCCGAAAACGGCGTGCGCCACATGACCAACAACAAGCGTACGGTATTGGTGCCCGAAGACCTCAAGGGCCTGAAGCTGCGCACCATGGAAAACCCGATCCACATCGCCGCCTACAAGGGTTTTGGGATCGTCCCGACTCCGATGGCCTTCCCGGAGGTATTCACCGCCTTGCAGCAGGGCACCGTGGACGGGCAGGAAAACCCGCTGTCGGTGATCATGGGCGCCAAGTTCGACCAGGTCCAGAAACACCTGAGCCTGACCGGCCATGTCTATTCGCCGGCCATCTGGCTGATGAACAAGGCTGTGTTCGACAAGCTCAGCGCAGCCGACAAGCAGGCGTTCATCGACGCCGCCAAGGAAGGCACCAAGGCCAATCGCGCAAGGGTGGCAGAGGACGACGCAAAAGGCGTTGCCGAATTGCGCTCCAAGGGCATGACGGTGGTGGAAAACGTTGACAAGGCGAAGTTCGTCGCCGCGCTGGCACCGGTGTTCGCCGACTTCGAGAAGCAGTTCGGCAAATCCGCGATCGACCGTATCCGCAACGTCAAGTAAGGCGCGCCATGTCGAGCATCGGCCTGCGACCATGCGTCGCGCGGCGTGGATGTTGCGTGCGTCTGTGCCGCGAGGGCCGTGCGTGCCGCCAGGGCCGTGCGTCGTGAAGCAGGGTTTCCTGCGCATCGAGCGGATCACCACCGGTTTTGCCATGCTGGCAGCGTGTGCCTTGATGGCGATCGCTGCCGGCCTGGGCCTATTCCAGGTCTTCACCCGGTTTGTCCTGGAACAACCGGCCGAGTGGACCGAGGTGCTGATCCGCTTCAGCCTGATCTGGATGGTGTTCATGGGCATCCCGATGGCGTTTCGCGAGGGCGCCATGGTCAGCGTGGACGCCCTGTACCGGTGGAGCCCGCCGCGCCTGCAGCGCGTGCTCGACTGGGTGGTCTTCTTCGC
The DNA here is from genome assembly GCA_031416855.1 of Rhodoferax sp. Classification (GTDB taxonomy): domain Bacteria; phylum Pseudomonadota; class Gammaproteobacteria; order Burkholderiales; family Burkholderiaceae_C; genus CAISIP01. The sequence continues at coordinate 2,115 of JANOUM010000248.1, forward strand.
GGGGCTGGGCCTGATTTTGGTCATCATCTGGTGGGGCTGGGACTACGCGCAACGCGGCCGCGTGCAGACCGTGATCGGCCTGGAGAGCGTCTCCATGTTCTGGGCCTACCTGGCCATGCCGGTCGGTGGCCTGCTCTGCATCCCGGGCATGATCGGCAATCTGCTCGATCCCCAGCACCGGGAACTGGAGGTGGCGCAATGAGCTCCGCCTGGCGGCCCGAAGGCGCTCTGCGCCGCAGCTCGCGGAGCGAAGGTTCTCCATTCAGCCGCGTCCGGTTGCCTGAGCAGGCTTGCACCAATACACGTCCCGCGGAGGTTTCTAGATGAGCGTCGTGATGATTTCCACCATGGTGTTGTGTTTTGCACTGTCGGTGTCGGTGGCGGTGTCGATCGGCCTGTCCGCCGTGCTCGGCATGCAGGTCAACAACGCCAACATGCTGATCTCGGTGAAGGAGATGTTCAATTCGCTGAACAAGTTTCCGCTCGCCGCCATCCCGTTCTTCATCCTGGCCGGCAACATCATGGAAACGGGGGGCATTTCGCGCCGGCTGGTGGAGTTCGCCAAGAGCCTGGTGGGCGGCGTGCAGGGAGGGCTGCCCATGACCTGCGTATTGACCTGCATGATCTTTGCCGCGGTGTCGGGTTCGTCGGTGGCCACCACCTTTGCGATTGGCGCGATCCTGATCCCCGCGCTGATCAAACATGGCTACCCCACGGCCTATGCGGCGGCGCTGCAGGCCACCAGCGCCGAGCTGGGCGTGATCATCCCGCCGTCGATCCCGATGATCCTGTATGGCGTCAGCGCCGAGGTCTCGGTGGGCGAACTGTTCATCGCCGGGTTCGGCCCAGGCATCTTCATCGGGCTGGCCCTGATGCTGTTCTGCTACCTGTATTGCAAGTACAAGGGCTGGGGCAAGAACGACGGAGACGGGAGGATGCGCGTGGGGACCGCCACCGTCAAGGCAGGCTGGGCCCTGTTCATGCCGGTCATCATCCTGGGCGGCATCTATGGCGGCATCTTCACCCCGACCGAGGCATCCGCTGTCGCGGTGTTCTATGCCTTGATCGTGGGAGGCCTGATCCACCGTGAAATCCGCTTGCCCGACCTGGCGCGCATTCTGCGCAAGTCGGTGCTGTCAAGTGCGGTGATCATGTTCATCATCGCTAACGCCGGTCTGTTCGCGTTCCTGATCACCCGTGCCGGTGTGCCGGACGCAATCGGGCACTGGCTGCAGGAGGTGTTGAAATCCCCGGCCATGTTCCTGCTCGGCGTCAATGCGGCCCTGTTCCTGATCGGCATGTTCATCGAAACCAGCGCGGCCATCATTGTGCTGGCGCCGATCCTGGCGCCGGTGGCGGTGCACTTCGGCATCGACCCAGTGCACTTCGGCCTGGTGATGGTGGTCAACCTGGCGCTGGGCATGATCACGCCGCCGTTTGGCGTGAACCTGTTCGCCGCCTGCACCGTGGCCAAGATTTCGCTCGACCGGATCGTGGTGCACCTGATCCCGTTTGTGCTGGTGATCCTGGCCTGCCTGATGGTCATCACCTATGTGCCGGCCCTGTCGCTGGGGCTGCGCGACCTGGTGTACGCGAAATAGGTCAACCGACCAGCGGGCCCGTGATCGGGCCGGCAAGACTGCGCGCGCATCAAGGTGGCCGGCCTGCGGTGGGCTGCGGCTACTTGTTACCATCTCCGCATGCCTCTACCCCCACCCCCCCAACATCGGCTCGACAACGCCGCCAACCGCGAGGCAGACCGCAAGGCCGATAACGAATTGCTCGTCAAGGGTGGCTTGTGCGTGTTCATCGGGCTGGGCGTGCTGCTTGCACCCCACATCGCCATGTCGCCCGGTATCCAGCACGTGGTGGCCCAAGCCTCGGTCGTGGGGTGGTTCGCGCTGGTCCTGGGGTGTGCGTTCATTGGTGTTGTCGCTCGGCGACGTTTGGCGTCGAGCCGCAAGACCTGACGCGCGCATCGGTGCCGGTGCCTGTCTGGCCGGGCTTTGGCAACTGATTTTGCAGGCGACGCACAGCCCCAGAGCGGCCACACCAAGGTGATGGGTGTTCGTAGCGTTCAGTACGGTCGCGCACAGACCCGGCGGAAACCGGCTGCAACCATCCTGTGATGCTGGCGGTACCCGTCAGCCGGCGCAGGCGCATGCGCCGCGCCGGGCCGCCCCAAGCAAGGTGGCAGCGCAGTGCGCGGCGCGGCGGTTGCCTGATGCGCGCCGCAAGGAGTTGCAGTGACAAAGATTCGCACCGGGCAGGCACCCACACCCCTGACACGGGCGCAATTTCATGCGCGGTTCCAGGGCCGTTTTTACGACCCGGCGTTTGCGCCCGAGGCCGCCGCGCTGGCCAGGCTCGAGGACATCGCGTGGCTGGCACTGCAGGAAGGGCGCAAGGCGCCGATCACGCGGCCGGCCGGTCGCGGCTTTGTTGACCCGACCTACCAGATCTCGGTGCAGTGGCTCGAGACGCGCAAGCGTCTGCGGCTGGCACAAAAACGCTGGAGCGACCAGGCCACGCCGTCGCGCGTGCTGCTGGTGTGCGGCAGCGCGCGCAACGACGGAACCTGTCCCGGCGAGGTGTCCAAGACCTGGCGCCTGACCGGCATCGCCAGCGCTGTGCTGCGCCGCGAGGGCATCGAGGCCGATGTGCTTGACCTGAGCCTGGTTACCTCCGAATACGGCCGCACCATCCATCCCTGCAAGGGCTGCGTGTCCAGCGCAATGCCACTGTGCCACTGGCCGTGCAGCTGCTACCCGAACCACGCGCTTGACCAGGCCCACGACTGGATGGCGGAGATCTACGAGCGTTGGGTGGCGGCGCATGCGGTGGTCATCCTCGCCCCGACCTACTGGTACCAGTCGCCCAGCCCACTGAAACTCATGATCGACCGCATGGTCAGCGCCGACGGCGGGAACCCCGACCCGACCACGACCCACGGCAAACATGTGGCCCAGGCCAAACGCATCGAACAACAGGGCTGGGCCTATCCGAAGCACCTCGCAGGGCGGGCTTTCGGCGTGGTGGTGCACGGCGATGTGGCCGGCGTCGAGTCGCACCGACGCAACCTGGTCGACTGGCTTGAATGGATGGGCCTGGTGGACGCCGGCGTGGTGTCGCGACTGGACCGCTACATCGGCTATTTCGGCTCGTACTACAACAGCCACGATGCGCTGGACAAGGATCTCGCGGTACAGCAGGAAGTGCGCAACGTGGCGCGCGCGGTGGCCGGCGCGGTCAAGGAATTGCGCGCCGGACACCTGAGCCAACCCGACCGGCGGATCCAGCCACCACGGCCGAAGTGACAGCCCGCCAGGTGCGGCCGAGCTCGCGCTCAGCCCATGACGACCCTGGCCTTGTCACCCAGGGGTGCCGCCTTGCCCGTTACCGCGGCGCTGGCCATGTGCAGCAACTGCATCATCTTGCTCGTGTCGTTGTGCCAGTAGTCGGCGTGGACGATGCGGACCTGGACCAGGGCCAGGTCTGCATCGGTGGCGCCACCGGGGAACCATGCCGCCGCTGCCTTGGTCCACAACTGCTGCTTCTTGCCTGCGTCGTCGACCACCGAGGCCGTGCCAGAGATCGACACATAGCTGTTGGCGTCAGGGTCCGCGTACGCGACGTTGACCACCGGCTCGAGCGCCAGGTCGGCCACCGGTTCGCCGCGCCGGGACATGAAGAACCACAGGCTCGCGTCTTCGTCCACCTTGGAGTTCTGCGTCGTCATCGGCCTGGCATGCAGGTGCCCATTGGCATGGCGCGACGTGAACATCGCGAAACGGATGTCCTTGATCATGTCCCACAGACGCATGCGCGCGGCGTCGTTGTCGTGGTCGTTGTTGTGGTTGTGGTCGCTTGAGGGGGGGCTGTCGAGTGGGGTCATGGAGGATCCTGGTGGGTTGGGACTGGCGTCGTGCTGCGACGCAGCGAGGCACCTCCTCGATTCGAACAGGGAAACTCGGCGTCGTCGATCGGCTGGGGCACCCGGCCCGTGTAGGAACTGTCCTGCCCGGCCACTGCGGCCATTGCGGCGGCTGTCTGCCAGCGCACAGAGCGGCGCGTTTTTGGCGGCCATGATGGTCGCAAGGACGTTGGGGTGGCGTGAGGCGAGCCCGAAGGGCATCGATGCAGACAAACTGGAGATTGCTATGGAAAAAGATAATCCGCCCGAGACTCTGGGCGTATTCAAGCCGGTCGGTCACACCGTGATCACCTACCGCTCGGCCCAGGATAGGGAACTCGCCGCGGCCGCGTTGGCGGCGCAGGGCGTCGCCGGCACCGACCTGACCCGATATTCCGGGCCGGAGATGGTCGCACTGGCCGACGACCAGGAACGTGCAGCGAGCCCGCTCGCGTCGTTCGGCTACGAGATCGACCTGGTCAAGGCCAACCGCGTCCATGCACAGCAGGGATGCAGCTTTCTGGTGGTGAAGGATGGGGACGACGCACAAATGCAGCGCGTCGCGGCCGTCGCACAGGATTCGCACGCCGTGTCCGCGCAGCGTTATGGCACTTTCATGATCGAGGAACTGCTGGGCGATCAGCGCTGACACGCCCAAGGGGCAGCCAAACCGGTGTCAACTGCCACACGGTGCCGCCGCGCCTTACATCCGCGGGTTCTTCGGCGTATCCGTCAGGGGCCTTCCGTCCTCCCCCAGATCGGTGATCGGCATGATGGCCGGGGAGCCGGCGCCATCGGCCGCATCGACGTTGTCCTCGACCATTTCCAGAAAGGCATCCACCTGATCGGTCGAGTGCTTGGAGGGTTCGATATGGGCTGGGTGTTCACGTGTCATGGTGGCGCTCCGTGGTGTGCTTGCAGAGCATTTCAGTGTGGGGAATCGGGCTGGTTGCGTCCATCAGCCAGTAGGAGGCCGGCAGGTAAGACAGCGCCCACACGCAGGCACGCAGGCATGCGCGCCATCGGCCAGCCGCAATGCCGATGTGCCTCCGGTTCCTCGATGTGGCCGGTGCGGGCCTGCGCGTGTACGCCAGCGCACAGCCGACTGCCTGGCGACCCGTCACTATGCCAGCATGCCTGTCGCCACTCCCCTTCCCAGCCCAGCCTGCAGATCCTGGAACGCGCGAGGGAACCGGTACGACATAGTTGCCAATACGTTCCTGGTTCAGCTCCGCGCGGCACTTGCACCATGGTCGAGTCCCTGCTGCTGACCACCGCCCGGGTGGCGACCTACTTTGGCACGCAGGCCCTGACGGTTGCGAGCGGATTCTTTTTTGAACGTGACCAGCGCCTGTACCTGATCACCAACCGCCATGTGTTGACGGACCAGTCGAGCGGGCACCTCCCCGACCGGATCGAGATTGAACTGCACACTGACATCGGCAACCTCACGCAGCGGGCAAGGTTGTCGGTGCTGCTGTACTGCGAAGGCCGGGCCGTCTGGCGTCAGGGGAGTGACAACTCTGGCGCTATCGATGTGGCGGCGATCGAGCTCGACCGTGCGGCACTGCCCGCG
>JANOUM010000249.1:0-2876 GCA_031416855.1 Rhodoferax sp.
ATAAGACGCGCCGCTGGGCATAAATGCCTCCAGGGCGCCTTTGGCGTTGCGCTTCGATTCAGGGTTCTGTGGTGGTGCAGCATCGTCACGGATGCTGCATTGGCCACGCAGCGACTCGACCGCCGCCAGGAACCACGTTTCATACTCGCGGTAGGCTATCACCACCCCGCACGGCACAGCGCCGGCCGCCTGCCGCGCCCACACCTGGACTTGCGCCGCGAGTTCCACCGGACAGTCGTCCTCGCCATCGAACAAAAGTAGGACTCCCGCGCATTCGGGCTGCAACAGCGCAAGCCTGACCATTACGTGGACTTTGGCCTCTTGACGAAACTCGGACTGGGAGCGGCGAATCGGCGTGCCCACGTTGACCCCAAAACATTGGGCTTCGTGCATCAGGCGACGCAGCAACACCGACACCGCCGTGACTTCGCCATGTCCCTCGACAATCGGATAAAGCTTCACGCGGGGGTCTCGACAAGATTTTCAAACAGGCTGCCGATTCGCAAAGTGTCATCGCTTGCAAAAAGGTCTTCGGGGTGCAGAGCATTCGAGCGCAGCAACTCGCCTGCGCCCATCAAGTGGCTTCGTATCGCCTGGCGCGTGGCTTCCGATGGCAGCGACAGATGCGACGCGCCCCCTTGCCACGAGACGATGCGAAGGTTTTCCTCAGTCAGCCATCTGGCATCGAGGAGTTCCGGGCTGTGGGTGGTCACCATGACTTGCATGGTCTTCGAGGCCCTGTGAATCAGGTCCAGCACCGCACCCAGCGCACCGGGATGGATGGTGGCCTCGGGTTCTTCAATCACCAACACCGAAGGACTCGGCTTCTGAAATACGGCCATGATCAACCCCAGCGAGCGCAACGTGCCATCCGACATGTTGAAAGCATCGAAACTCAGCTTTTTGCCAGGCCCCCACTCCTGCGAAAAACTCATGGAGAGCTTGTTGCCATGCTTCTTCGGAACGACCGACTTGGTCTCGGGAACAATCGCTTCCAGAAAGCTGTAAATCTCAGCACGCAGCTCTTGGGCCTTTTCTTTTTCACCGCGCATCAACTCCTGAAGCACGCTCGCTGCATTGCTGCCATCGGGTTTGAGCGCCACGCCACTGTCAGGGTCCTGCATTTCGCGTAGCTTGGCAGGTTCAATCGAATAGACCCGCATTCCACCCAACACTTTGAAGATCGGTGCAAAGCGCTCGTCGCCGCCTACTAATGGCAATGCCAGTGCCGTGGGTTCCAAGGCCGGAGTCAGTCCATCGGCGTTGCTCTGCCAGGTGTCGGCACGGTCAAACCACCAGCGACTACCGTCCTTTTTCCGGACCAGGCACTGTTCCCGAACAATGCGAAAACCGTAGTTCGGCAATGCCTTGACCTCAAACGCGTAGCGGCCTCCATCAACTCCATTGAAAGAACCGAACTCAAACGCCAGGCCCATATTTGGCGGGGCACTTTTGACCGAGCTCCGATTGCGAACTGCGGCGATACCACCTTTGCGATCCAGCACGGCTTGAAGGGGTGACGTCATGGCCTCCGCCACGAACGCAAATACATCTGAGAGGTTTGATTTGCCCGAGCCATTTCTGCCGACCACAAAAATTGGGTTGCCCATGTCCAGAACGACCGATGGAAAGCTGCGGAAACGTTTGACGATGACGCGCGATATGGGCCTTGGGATTGACGCCACGTCCGGGGCCGCGGTGTAGTCAGAATTCATGGAAATATCCCAGTTGCATAGTTCACCGTGCGGCCATTGGAGATTCTTGACCACCAGGGCTCCAGTGCCAACGCGGACGACTGAAGCCTCCTGATTTCTTCCGCTGATTCTCCGGCAACCCACGGCGGACATCCAAGCATCTTCATAGTGCGCCACCGTCAGTTGCACCCGTCCGATCGCGCGACACGTGCCAAACCTGCACTATTTGGACCTCATCGGCTCGCAGCCGATAGGTCACCATGTAGTTAGGCAAGACAACCTCACGCGTGTCCTGGTAAACACCAATTCTCCCCAACAGCGGGAAATCCCGCAGGCTGTCGACCTTGTCGGCAATAGTCTGGGTGAATCCAGCAACGACAGCGGGTTTGTCCATCGCACCCCTGGCACAAATCCGGTCCAGATCAGCCAGCGCGCGCCGACTCCAATGCAGCTTCATACGGCGCGCCGACGCGCTGTTGGCTTGCCTGGGGTTGCCGACACTCCACCGGCGCTGTGCTTGGCAAATGCTGATGCCACCTCGTCGGCGCTCGCGAACTCTCCCCGGTCGGCAGCTTGGATCGCGGCCTTGAGATCTTCGATCTGCGGGATCCGCTCGTCCAGGTACGCGGCCAGCGCCTCCATTGCTACATGGCTCTTGGTCCGACCAGTGAGCTGAGCGTAGGTCTCCATCCTGTCCTTCAATTCATTCGGCAGGCGGACACTCACTTGGCTGTCCTTGATCGCAGGCGGCATTTCGTACTCCCGTAACACATTGTGATGCACTGAACTTCAATGTATTACAGTGTAATGCGAGCGTCAGGCCTACGCCTCGATGCGCGCGGTGCGGCATCGGTCAGCCCTCCTGCAGCCGCGGCGATCGCATCCCGGATCCTCCTGCGATGCCCCACGAGGTGACACCGATCCCCTTCAACTCGTCGGCGAAACGCCGCGGCGTACTGGGCCAGGCTGATCTCCGCGATCCAGTTGTCGACGTCTGGTGTCATGCTCGAACGCTCCTGTCGCCAGGGTTGCCGAAGGGTGCTCCTTCAGCGTTTGCCAGCGCTGTCGCCGCTGTACCACGGGCGTCGGCCGCGCCGGCCGCACGGAGAAGGGCAAAGGGGGGCGGGTGGTCGCCGGATCAAATCGGCGTGTCACGAACGGTGGCCGGCCACCCCGGGTGCA
>JANOUM010000250.1:0-6586 GCA_031416855.1 Rhodoferax sp.
CGCTTTAGTCTGCCAATCGGCTGCTTTGGCGTAGTTGTCCTTGTCGGAATACAACATCGCCAGGGTATCGAGATACGCCGCCTGTTTGGGCGCCAGCGCGACCGCCTTCTCGGCCAATCCAATGGCGGTGTCCCGGTTCAGTTTGCCGGAAACCCACGCCAGGTTGTTCAGAGTCACATGGTTGTTCGGGTCGATCTGGATCACACTGAGGTACATCTTCTCGGCGCTGGTGTAGTCCCTGACCGATGCCGACGCGTCGGCCAGGAACATTCGGAAAGACACATCTTTGGGGTTGTCCTTCAGCCACGTCGCTGCAAATTTGTCCATGTCCGCGTTCTTTCCGGCAGAGCGATAGGCCGTATGCAACTTGGCGGCGAGCATGGTGGAGGGTGCCAGCTTGAGGCCGTTGCGGTACACATCGGCAGCCACGCCCCATTTTCGTTGGCTCGCGGCAATGTCGCCCTCGAGCCGGTAGCCCTCCGGATCCTTGGGACGTTGTTTCTGGATGCTCTTGGCGATCAGCACCGCCTCGTCATAACGCTTCGCGTCCATCGCCAGCACCATCAGCCCCCGCTGTGCATCCATCAGGTCGGGCTTGATGTCGAGCGCCTTGCGCAGGCTCGCGGCGGACGCCTCCGGGTTTTTCGCGGCGGCATGCGCCGCCGCCAGCCGCAATTGCGGCAATGGCGACAAGGGTTGCATGCCAGCCACCTTGTTGAAAGTGGCAAGCGCCTGATTGGTGTCGCCCGAGGCCTGCTGGGCTCGTCCCAGGGCATCCAGCACCTCGGGGTTGTCGGGGATGGCGGCAACCGCGTTCTGTGCCGCCGTCAGTGCGAGCTTGGCATCCTTGGTGCGCAAATGCAGCTCCACCAGCAACAGGCGCGGCGCCTTGTCTGTCGGGTTGGCTGTAACGGCCTTGCCGATCAACTCTGCGACCTCTTCCTTGGGTGCACCGGAGCGTGCCTTGAGTTCGGCAATCGCCAGCAGCGCCTGCATATTCTTGGGGTCTTTGGCAAGTACTGCGTCGAACCGCTTGCGGGCGTCGTCCGGTTTCTTGTCGACCATGTCCAGTGCCGCCAGGCTCGCGACCGACGGGAAATAGGTGGCATCCAGCGCAACCGAACGCTCGAAACTCTTGCGCGCACCGGGTATGTCCTGCTTGGCCAACAGGGTGCGCCCGCGCAGATTCGATGCCAGGGGTTGATCGGGTTTTTTCTTCTCCAGGGCGTCGATGGCCTTCAGGGCCTTGTCGAGTTCCTTGCGGCGCAGCAGGGCGCTGATCAAGGCAAGATCGGCGGTGGTGCCCGAGTCGGAAGCCGCGATCACCTCCAGATCGCCGAAAGCCGATTCCTCTTTTCCACTGGCCATATGGGTCAGCGCCAGGGCAGTGCGTGAGCGGACATCCTTCGGATTCTGCTTGGCCGCCCTGGCGAAGTATTCCTCGGCCTTGCCGGCATCACCCGACTGCAGGTAGGCCTCCCCCGCCAACGCATTGCTCCCCGCATCGGTACTCTCGCCCTTCAACAAGGGTTGCAGCGTCGTCAGCGCCTTGGCGGATTGGCCCGCCCGAAGGTAAGTGCTCACCAAGAGCCGCCGCACCAGCGTGGTCTCCGGTGCCGCCTGCAGCGCCTTGGCCAAATAGGCCTCGGCCTGTACCAGCGAATTGAACTGTAGCTCCACCGCACCGGCAAGCTGCAGAGTCATCGTGTTATCCGGCGCCATCTTGATGAGTTGTTGCGACAGCTCGCGGGCGCGTTTGAAGTCCTTCTTCTGGTAGGCGGTCAAGGTCTCGAAATAACGCGTCTGGAAGGCGTTCGGGTAGAGCTTCTTCATCGCCTCAAGCTGCTTTTCGGCGTCCTCGATCTTTCCCTCGCGCAAGAAGGTGGTGATGATCCCTACATGGCCCTCAGCGAAGTCCGCCTTGGCTTCCAGGGCCTTGCGGTACGACGCCACCGCATCCGTGGCATTTCCCTTGCCATACAACTGCACATCACCCTTGAGCTTCCATGCTTCATGGTTGTTGGGCGTGTTCGCGAGAACCCCGTCGACCTCCGCCATGGCGCCGTCGAAGTCGCGCTGGGTGGCCTTGGCACGGGCCTGCATGAGCAACGCCGGCCCGAAACCGGGAACCGCAGTCAACGCGGCTTTCAGCGCGGCGCCGGACAAATCTGGCTTGCCCTGGGCAGCGAACGCCATGGCGAGCGAGGTCTTCAAGTCGGCCTGCTCGGCCGGCTGGCCCAGTTCGGTAGCCGCAAATTCATCGGTCAATTTCTTGTATTGGCGCTGCGCCAGCAGGGCTCGCGCCAAGGCCGGAGCCACCTGCTCGGCCGGAACCTTCAATGCCAGTGCCTTGCGCAGTTCGGTTTCGCTGCCCACCGCGTCCCCGGTACGCAACAAGGCCTGCCCCAGCAGCGCGCGCGCCTCGGGCAATTCGGGATTCTTCTGCAGCGCATTCTTGATCTGGATGATCGCAGCCTTCGGGTCGTTCTTGGCGAGGTACTCGCGTGCCGAGGTGAGCATGGCATCCGGCTTGTCGCCGCCACAGGCCGCCAAAACCAGCGCGACGAACAGCGCCGCCCAAGCAGCGCGGCTCCTGGAAGATGAAATTGGTGCGTTCATGGGTCGTCCCTTGGAAAGTATTGGCAGCCAGCGGTGTGCGCCTATTTGAGGCCCAGCCGATGCATCAGATCGTACAGAGTTGGCCGGCTCACACCGAGCAGTTCGGCGGCCTTCACAATGTTGCCATTCACCCGCCCCAAGGCGGCAATGATGGCCCGTCGCTCTGCTTCGTCACGCAGCGTTCGCAGGTCGAGTGAGCCCGTTGCGTCTTCTGCGGGCGGCGGTGCCAGGCCAATTTCTTCCAGCGTGATCTGGTTGCCATCGGCCATGATGGTGGCGCGTTTGATGCAGTTCTCGAGCTCGCGGATATTGCCTGGCCAGTTGTGCGACTCGATGGCCCGCACGGCGTCTTCGCTCAGGCTCATGCTATTGCGGTTCTGCTCATGGGCAAACCGGCGCACAAAGGCATGCGCGAGCAGGGCCGGGTCCCCCACTCGCTCGCGCAACGGCGGAATGTTGATCACGATTTCGGCCAGGCGGTAATAGAGGTCTTCGCGAAACCGGCTTTCCTTGGCGAGCGCCTTCAGATCCTGGTGGGTGGCGCAGACGATCCGCACATCGACCGAAATTTCCTGCCGCCCCCCGAGCCGCTCGATGGTGCGCTCCTGCAGAAATCGGAGCAATTTGGCTTGCAGCGAGAAAGGCAGGTCGCCGATCTCGTCCAGCATCAAGGTACCGCCATTGGCGGTCTCGATCTTGCCCAAGGTCAATTTGGAGGCGCCAGTAAACGCACCCCTCTCATAACCGAACAGCTCGCTTTCCAGCAGGTTCTCGGGAATTGCAGCGCAATTGATCGCGACGAACTTGCCGGATTTGCGCGGCGAGGCCTGGTGCAGGCCGCGCGCCAAGACCTCCTTGCCGGTGCCGCTTTCACCCAGCAGCATCACCGTGGCATTGCTCGAGGCCACTTTTTCGACCGTCCGGCAGACCTTGAGCATGCCGGGGTCACGGGTCATCAAGCCGGAAAAGGCGTCGGGCTGGTGCATCGCCCGCAGCCGCTTGTTCTCGGCTTGCAGTTCAGCCAGCCGGAAGGCACGCTCCACCGTCAGATTCAGCAATTCCGGTTCGAACGGTTTGGCAAAAAAATCGTAGGCCCCCAGGGCGACCGCGCGCAAGGCATTGGCCTGTTCGTTCTGCCCGGTCAGGACAATCACCTTGATGTCCGGATCCATCGCGAGCATCTGCTCGAGCAGTTTGAATCCCTCGGAGACCGAATCCGCATCCGGCGGCAGACCCAGATCCATCGTGACCACGGCCGGGTTGCTGCGCCGCATCTGCACCAGCGCCGACTCACGGTCGTGCGCGGTCACGGATTCGAAACGGTCGAGCGACCATTTGATCTGCTTTTGAAGTGCCAGATCGTCTTCCACAATCAGCAATGCGCGTGCTTTGTCAGTGCTCATGAAGCTCCGAGAGGTTGCAAATCCGAATGCCGCTGGATTTCGAACAGCGGCAGAAGCACGGTGACGATGGTCCCACGGTTCAACTCGCTGTCCACCGTGATTTTCCCACCTAATTCTTGCACGTACTGAAAGCTCTCATACGCACCGATGCCCATGCCGGCCTTCTTGGTGGTCTGGAAGGGTTTGAACAACCGCTCGCGCACGAACTCCTGGCTCATGCCGTGGCCGGTATCGCCGACCTCGATCATCGCCTGGCCCCGCGACCGGTCCAGTTTCAGCCACACCCGTCCATCGGCATCGGTGGCGTCGAAGGCGTTTTGCACCATGTGGCCCACGATGCGCTCGATGCGCTCTTCATGGCCCCGGGTCAGCACCGGCTCCGACAGGTCCAGTTCCAGCATACGGCCGCGCTCGGCTGCCACCTTGGCAATCCTGCGCGCGATGGCCTCCAGATCAACCCCCACCGCAGTCCCCGTCGGGGTGGCACCCTCGCGCAACTGCAGCATGAGCTGGCGCATGCGGTCCAGGGAGTTTTCCACAGTCGACAACATGTCCTGCTGGAACTCCGGGTTGTTGTGCAGGCGCTGGGCATTTTTCATCATCAGCGACAACTGGGTCACGATGTTTTTGAGGTCATGCACCACAAACGCCGACATGCGGTTGAACGCGTCGAACTTGCGAACATCCAGCAGGGCTTCGGTCGCCTGCATCAGGGCCAGGAAACTGGCCGCCTGGCGCCCCGCCGTCTTGAGCAGGTCATTGACCTCCCAGTTCACGTCCATGCGCGCCCGTGCCTTGGCCAGCACCACAAAACCGACCATGTCGTCGGCCACGGTGAGCGGAACAACCAGCCAGGCCTGCGGGAGTTCCTGCAGCCACACGGGCAGGACCAATTGCCCGTAACGCCGCGGGAACGAACGGTACTCCTCCAGGTTGACCACCCAGCCACTGGTTCGCAGGAACTGGCTCAGCGGCGACGCCGCATCCTCCAAGGTTGTGCTTTGGGCTATGTTCCAGCGCGCAGTCTGAAGATAAGCCGCTTCGCCGCGGTGCTTCATCCACAACCCGCCCCCGGGGCTGTCCAGCATATCGGCCAGGCCCCGAATCACCTGGTCGCCCATTTCCTGCGGCGAGGTCTTGGCCGCCAATGTCTGGGTAAAACGCAACCACTCCTCCCGGTAGTCGTAGCGATAACGAAAGAAATGTTTGCCCAGAAACACCCGCACCTGCGCCCGCATCGAGCCGGACAAGGCCAGCACTGCCAACGCCACTATGCCCAGGAACACCAGCCCGAGCTGCAATGCGCGACCCCAGTCGCCGCCAAAAAACCGGACGTAATAACCCACCCCCGATATGAACAACAGGTACAAACCCGCAAACATCAGGGTGGCCGAATGAAACGCCGCCGTGCGCGAGATCTGGATCTTGGACAGCCAGTCGCTGCGTCGCGCCGTCGACAGGATCAGGAAAGGGACGATCAGGGCATGGACCATGCCCCGGATGGCGAACGCATCACCGTCCATCCGGTTGAAAAGCACGGCCTCGGAATACAGGTACACATCGAAGCCGAACGCCCCCGCCAACCCCAGGCAGATGGGCTTGATGTTCCAGCGCGAATCCTCCGAGGCATTGCGGAAAAACTGCTCCAGCAGCACCATGGCCACCACCGGCAGGGACAACGCGCTGAACAGCCGCATCTTTCGCAATGCCTCGACAGCGGCTGGACCGGTCGCCGTCAGAAACTGTATTGCGACGGCAACCAGGACCACCAGCACCACCACCCAGCGCAACAACGGTAGGCTACCGTCGCGCTCCTGCCCCGAGCGCATGTGCAGGAGTGCCAGGATGAACCAGAACCATGCGCCATAACGCAAAATGTCGGCCAGGGTGGCAAGGCGCAAGAGCAGATGTTGTTCCTGCCAGGTGCCCGCCACCAGCAGCCAGGCCCAGGCGGCACTGGTCGCCAGGGCAAGCAGCAGCAGGGCCCTGGGCAGGTCCCGCGGTGCGCGCAGGTAACCTCCGGCCACCAGGCCGATGAGGAACACCGTGTAGAGCAGCCCGGCCAGGCCATAACTCCAGGTGATCAGCAGGAGGTGGTCAGCGTCCATCCATGCAAAAGGCGAAGTCGACGTCCGGGACGCGGCCGTGTGCCACTTACTGGGCACCCTTGGCGGTCAACACGACGCCAACCGTTTCGAACAGGATCACCAGGTCGAGGAACAGCGTGTGGTTCTTCACGTAGTACAGGTCATACTGCAGCTTCTCGGCCGAATCCTCGACCGACGCGCCGTAGTGGTAACGCACCTGCGCCCAGCCGGTCACGCCCGGCTTGACGCTCTGGCGCACTGCGAAATACGGGATTTCCTGCGTCAGCTTGTCGACGAAATACGGCCGCTCCGGCCGCGGCCCCACCAGGCTCATGTCACCGTTGAGCACGCTGAACAGTTGCGGCAGTTCGTCGATGCGCAGTTTGCGGAGGATGCGACCGACACGGGTGACGCGGTCGTCCTTGGCCGTCGCCCAGCGCGGCTGGCCGTCTTGTTCGGCATCGGTGCGCATGCTCC
>JANOUM010000251.1:0-4081 GCA_031416855.1 Rhodoferax sp.
TCTGAGTACCGCCCTGGCGCTTTCACCGGTCTGGCGGGCCTGGCGTTGCAGGCTGGCTTGGTGGCCGAGAGCAACCGCGTCGTGCTGCCCAACGACGAAAGCGTCCGCATCCCTGGCTGGGCCCGGCTGGACCTGGGCGCAAACTGGCAGCAGAAGATCGGCGGCGCCACTTTGAAGTGGCGCGTGGGCGTTGACAACGCCAGCAACAGCCGCACCTGGAAGGAATCGCCCTACCAGTTCGGCCATGTCTACTTGTACCCACTGGCAGCACGCACCTGGCGCGTCTCGCTGCAGGCTGCGGTGTAGAAGCCCGTCGGACTTGGCGATCGTCGGCTGCGAAACAGCCTCAGCCGTCCATTGCTCACGGGCTGTTTGTCCCACTGCTGGGCTATGGGCCTGCAAATCCGGCAAAGACTGTCCTCGCCGGGGCCGCTTCTCGCTTGTCGACGCCACAAGTCGGACAGACTCCTGGAGATATGCCTTTCCGATATACACTCATGGGCTGTATTCCCCGATAGCTCAGTTGGTAGAGCGCCGGACTGTTAATCCGTAGGTCCCTGGTTCGAGCCCAGGTCGGGGAGCCATAAAAATCAAGGGGTTAGCGATCCAAGTCGCTAACCCCTTAACCCCTTGCGCAGGACTTGGCCGCGTACCTCACGCCAGTCGCGCGATGTCAAGCCGACGTACAGCATGCGCAAGTGGACTCTCAGGTGCGGAGCCAAGTCGTCCTGGCCCAGCACATGGGCACGTTCCAGCGCCTGCATCGCAGCGGCGGCATTGCGTGCGGCAAGCCGCTGGCTGGCTTCGGCCAAGGCCGCCTCGAAGGCGGCGGCACGGAGTGAGACTGCTTTCATGATGTCTTGACTCCCTTCTTCAGCAGCCGAAGCCCATTGCCCACCACCAGCAGGCTGGCCCCCATGTCGGCAAATATCGCCATCCACATGGACGCGTCGCCGAACACCGCCAGCACCAGGAACACGGCCTTGATGCCCAGCGCCAGCGTGATGTTCTGCCACAGCACGGCATGCGTGTCCCGCGACAGCACGACCGTCTCGGCAATGCGGCGCAGGTCGTCGTTCATCACCACCACGTCGGCCGCTTCCATCGCGGTGTCGGTGCCGGCCGCGCCCATCGCCACGCCAATGTCGGCCTGCGCCAGCGCCGGGGCATCGTTGATGCCGTCACCGGTCATCGCGGTCGGGCCATGCTTGGCCTGCAGCGCCTTGATCGCCTGGAGCTTGTCCTCGGGCAACAGATTGCCGCGAGCCTCGTCGATGCCGGCTTCGTGAGCAATGGCGGTCGCGGTGGCCTGGTTGTCGCCGGTCAGCATCACCGGCGTGATGCCCAGCGCCTTCATCGATGCCACGGCCTCGCGCGACGACGGCTTGATCGTGTCTGCCACCGCATACAGTGCCAGCACACCAGAGGCAGAGGCCAGCAGCGTGACCGTGCGTCCTGCCTCCTCATACCCCTTCAGCGTGGCCTCCAGTGCAGGCGAGCACTGCCCACGCTCCTCAATGAGCCTGTGGTTGCCGAGCACATAGTTGACACCGTCGACATCAGCCTGCACACCACGGCCGGCCAGCGCCTTGAAGTCGCTGACCTGCCGCGTCGAGGGTTTAAGTCCGTGAGCGATGGCCCGCGACACCGGGTGATCGGAATGCCCGGCCAGCGCGGCAGCCACGCTCTCCACCCGGGCGGCATCGGCGCCTGGGTCGATCGCCTCGCGGGCGACGAGTTTGGGCTTGCCTTCGGTGATCGTGCCGGTCTTGTCGAGTGCAATCGCCTTGAGCTTTCGAGCGCCCTCAAGGTAGATGCCGCCCTTGATCAGGATACCGCGACGGGCTGCCGCCGCCAGGCCGCTGACGATCGTGACGGGCGTCGAGATGACCAACGCGCAGGGGCAGGCAATGACCAGCAATACCAACGCCTTGTAGATCGCCTGCATCCAGGTCCAATCCAACAACCACGGCCCGAGCAACGCAACCGCCAGCGCGACAACGAAAACCGCTGGCGTGTAGACCGCGGCAAAGCGATCCACAAAGCCCTGGGTCGGCGCGCGCGTGCCCTGGGCCTCTTCCACCGCGTGGATGATGCGCGCCAGCGTCGAGTTCGAAGCCAGGGCCGTGACCTTGAATTCGAACGTGCCGGTCTCGTTGATCGTGCCGGCGAAGACCGGGTCGCCCACGGCCTTGTCCACGGGGATGCTCTCGCCTGTCACCGGAGCCTGGTTGATGCTGGAGTTGCCTTCGGCGATCACACCGTCCATCGGCACGCGTTCGCCAGGGCGCACGCGCACGACGGCGCCCAGCGCGACCGACGCGACCTGCACATTCAACCAGGCGCCATCGGCCTGGCGCACCGCCGCTTCCTCCGGCGCCATCTCCAGCAGGCCCTTGATTGCGTTGCGGGCACGATCAACGGCATGCGCCTCGATGGCCTCGGCGATGGCGTACAAGGCCATCACCATCGCTGCCTCGGGCCACTGGCCGATGGCAAACGCGCCGGAGACCGCCACCGTCATCAGCGCATTGATGTTCAGTCGGCCATGGCGCAGCGCGGTCAGGCCCTTCTTGTAGACATCGAAGCCGGCGAGCCAGATTGCTGCGGCCGACACGGCCAGTCCCGCGCCCGTCCACACCTGCGTGTCCGGGGCAAAAAAGCCCAGCATTTCGGCGCCGACAGCCAGCAACAGAGCCCCGCCCAGACGCCAGGCGCCTGCCGATCGGGCTCCGTGCCCATGATCGTCCTCGGCCCGGGTTGCGGTGTCTGTCGAACTCGCGCTGGGGTCAGACAACGGCTGCGGATCGAAGCCCGCTTTGCGGATGGCGGCGAGGGCCAGCTCGATGGCGGCTGCGGGCGCATCGATGGCCAGCGTGCGTTGGCCAAGCTGGAATGTCAGCGCCCGGATGTCGTCAACGCCGTCCACAGCACGACGGATTTCCGACTCCTCACTGGCGCAGTCCATCGTGGGCACGCGGAAGCGGGACCAACCCTTCACGCTCGCGCCCGCCAGGGCCGCCGCCTGCGGGCGGGCATCGGAGTGGCATGCGCCGCAGGGGTCCGCTGCGGCGGCCTTGGCCGCGTTCAACGGGGGTGTTTCAATGCTTGTCTTGTTCGTGCTCACGACGCTTCCTTCTGCTTGTGGCCGCTATTGAAAACCCTGTAGTCGGTGTAGAGTCAAGTCCTGGACGACAAGAGGGCTTTAGCATGCGCATTGGCAATCTGGCCGAAGTGACCGCCACTCCGGTGGAAACGATCCGCTTCTACGAGCGGGAGGGCTTGTTGCCGGCAGCGCAGCGGACTGAAAACAACTACCGCCTGTACACCGCAGCGCATGCCGATCGGCTGACCTTCATCCGTCAATGCCGCAACCTGGACATGGCGTTGGACGAGATTCGTTCGCTGCTGCGCCTGCGAGATGCGCCGTCACAGGACTGTGGAGAGGTCAACACCTTGCTCGACGAACACATTGGGCATGTCGGCCAACGCATCCGCGAGTTGCGCGCGCTGGAGAAGGACCTGAAAGCCCTGCGCGCCCGCTGCCGCGCGCCAAACGCCATCCAAGCATGCGGCATCCTGAATGAGCTGGACGGCCCTGCGAGCCATGGCCACTCTGCTTCGCCGCACCGGCATATCCGCGGCGCGCACTGAACCGGTGGAAGGCGCGGCAGGCCCGGCCGCCGGAGGTTGCTGATGGGGGAGCCTCGCCGCGCCGACATGACAGCTTTGTCATGTTCCCATTCAAAGACTGTTGGAAGCGCCTTCCTACAGTCCTTCTCGATGCCAACCGGCATCGCCTGTGCCGCAACAACGCTGCAGGCGACCATCCGAGAAGGAGACTTCAATGCGCTCGATCCAATCGCTCAAAACCGGGCTCATGCTGGGCATGGCTTCCCTGTCCCTCGCGGCACATGCGGCCAACGGACCCGACATCTTCATGAACGGGAAGTCCTACTACGGTGAGCCGACGTCACAGGTTTCGGCAGCCCGTGTCGTCGACATCGCCTCGTCAGGCCCGATCAACGTCCCCGACGGCGAAAGTTTGACATTCCGCAGTGGGGGCCAGCAGTTTTCATGG
>JANOUM010000252.1:0-2295 GCA_031416855.1 Rhodoferax sp.
GCCTTGCCCGCACCCACCATGGTGTGCAGCTCGTCGATGAAGACGATGGTCTGGCCCTCGTCCTTGGCCAGGTCCTTGAGCACGTTCTTGAGCCGTTCCTCGAACTCGCCGCGGAATTTGGCGCCGGCCAGCAAGGAGGCCATGTCGAGCGACAGGACGCGTTTGCCCTTCAAGGACTCCGGCACCTCCCCGGCGACGATGCGCTGCGCCAGCCCTTCCACGATGGCCGTCTTGCCCACGCCCGGCTCTCCGATGAGCACCGGGTTGTTCTTGGTACGGCGCTGCAGCACCTGGATCGCACGGCGGATCTCGTCGTCACGGCCTATCACCGGGTCGAGTTTGCCCATGCGGGCGCGCTCGGTCAGGTCGATGCAGTACTTCTTCAGCGATTCGCGCTGGTCTTCGGCATCGGCGCTGTTGACGTTCTGGCCGCCTCGCACCGCGTCGATGGCGGATTCGAGCGACTTGCGCGTCAGGCCGTTGTCCTTGGCGATGCGGCCGATGTCCTGCTTGCTGTCGCACAACGCCAGCAGGAACAGCTCGCCGGCGACGAACTGGTCGCCGCGCTTGATGGACTCCTTTTCGGCCGCCTGCAGCAGCGTGACCATGTCGCGACCGACCTGGACCTGCTCCTGGCCCTGGACCTGGGGCAGCCGCTTCATGGCGGTTTCGGCCGCAGTCAGCAAGCCGGCGACGTTCACTCCCGCACGCTGCAACAGTGCTTTCGGGCCGTCGTCCTGGCGCAGCATGGCCACCAGTACATGGGCCGGTTCGATGTAGGCGTGGTCATTGCCAAGCGCGAGTGTCTGGGCCTCGCCCAGGGCTTCCTGAAATTTGGTCGTGAGTTTGTCGATTCGCATGGGTGCATCTCCGGGTTGACCAACACGTAGGGCACAAGCACGGGTTTTCAAGCCCGCGCTGTACCGGCACCCGCGCGGGCCTGATTAAAATCAAAAACATGAACGTGCACCAGCTGTCCATTGCCTATGTGCCGGAGCAGGATCGCATCCTGGTGCGGGTCAATACGAAACAGGGCCAAGAACTGCGGTTTTGGTTCACGCGCCGGCTCACCATGGGCCTCACACCCCTGCTGGACAAGGCGGTGGCCGAACATGTGGCGCGCCAGGGCGGCCCCGCCACATCCCATGTGGCGGGGATGGACGAGATGTCGAAAAAGGCCGTGGCGCAGTTCCAGCGTACTGAAACCCTCAAGACCTCGGATTTCGCAACACCGTACAAGACGCCCGGGGCCAGTGTGCCGATGTTCGATCATCCGCTGCTGGTGACCGAGATCAATGTCGCACCACTGCCCAGCGGCCAACTGCGCCTGAGTTTTGCGGAAAAACTGTCGGGCATCCAGGAACAGCGCAGTTTCCAGATGGCCCTGTCGGACCAGCTGATCCACGCTTTCGTGCACCTGCTGGAACGCGCGGTACAGCAATCGCAATGGAGGGACGCCGCGCAGGCATCCACCGGCGCCGCTGCAACCGACCCGTCACGCGGGCCGGACAGGCCGCAATACCTGAACTGACCCAGCCGCTGCGGGTGGCACCAACCGCTATTCGGCGCTGACGCCGTTGCGCCGGATCACGTCGCCCCAGCGCGGGTAGTCCTTGAGGACCACGGTGTGGAGTTCGTCCGCAGTGGAGCCAATGGCGTCCAGGCCGGCGCGCACCAGCACATCGCGGACTTCAGGCAATTTCAGGATGGCGGTGATTTCGGCGTTGAGGCGGTTGACCACGGCAGGCGGTGTCGTGCCGGGTGCTGGGGCACAGTCAACGCCAGCGTCTGCAACAGCGTGAGCGAATCGAACAACTGGTTGATCTGGAAGGTGCGGACGATACTGCGGTGTGTGCGTTCATGCGGGGCCAGCTTGGTGATGTCCTGCGCCAGCCGCGTGATTCTGCCGGCAATCGGCGCCGGCGCGCCGGTGAACAGGTTGACGAGGGCCACCGGCCCCCGGGGGCGCGCAGTGCGCGTCAAACGGTATTGGTGGCGCTGACACCCCAACGCCGCAGGGCAGCGTCGTCGGCGACACGTGCGTCAACCCAGCGTGCCCCCTCGGGGGTCTGCTCCTTCTTCCAGAAAGGCGCCTGGGTCTTGAGGTAGTCCATCAGGAACTCGCAGGCCTGGAAGCTTTCGCCCCGGTGCGCCGAGGTCACGGCGACGAGCACGATCTGGTCCAGTGGCTGCATCGGGCCGATGCGGTGGACGACTCTGGCGGCGTAAATGGCGAAGCGACGATGGGCCTCGTCGATCATCGCCTCGATGGCCTTTTCCGTCATGCCCGGGTAG
>JANOUM010000253.1:0-6196 GCA_031416855.1 Rhodoferax sp.
TCGCTGGCCAGGAACAGCGCGAGGTTGGCGCAGTCCGCGAGCGTGCCGAGCCGGCGCAGCGGGTGCCTGGCGGCGACGACCGCCTGCTGGGCTTCGAAGCTGGAAGTGTCGTTGGCATTCCTGGCGCGGGTTTCCCAGACGCCGGCCACCAGGGGGGTGGGTATGGAGCTGGGGCAGATCGCATTGCAACGGATGTTCTGCGGCCCGTACTGGGCCGCAATCTGGCGCGTCAGGCCCACGACAGCGGTCTTGGCCGCGGAGTAGTGTGGGAGGTCCGGGATGCCGATCAGGCCGGCCGTGCTCGACTGGTTGATGATCGAGCCTCCCCCCGCCGCGATCAGGTGCGGCAGCGTGTACTTGGCTGACAACCACACGCTGGTGAGGTTGACGCTGATCATGCGGTTCCACTGTTCCAGCGTCATGTCGATCGCATTGGTGGCCTCGGCGATGCCGGCATTGGCGTACAGCACGTCGAGCTTGCCGAATGCGGCCAGCGTGTCGGCCACCATGCGCTCGACGTCCTGCGCCTGCGCCACGTCGACGGTAGCGGCGACGGCGGCATCGCCGATCATGCGGGCCGTCTCCTGCACATTGGCGCCGTGGATGTCGGCGCACATCACGCGCGCGCCTTCGGCGGCGAACAGCAGCGCCGTGGCGCGTCCGATGCCCGAGCCGGCACCGGTAATGATGGCAACCTTGCCGGCGAGTCTTCCTGGCATGTCGTGTCTCCTGCTGAGTGGGGTGGTGCGATGGCGATCAGGATTTGCGGCCCGGATCCTTGTGGATGAACTCGGTGATGAAGGGCGCGATCACCTCGCCGTTGATCTTGCAGTCCAGGAAGATCGGACCCTGCGGGTTGGCCAGCACCGGCTCGATCTTCTTCAGGTCGTCCATGTTGCGGATGGTGTAGCTCTCGAAACCCAGCGGCTCGGCCATGGGTGCGAATTCGACGTCGAAGAACTCGGCCTTGGCCGGCGGCATGTTCTGGCCCCTGAGGATGTGCACCTCGGCGCCGTAGGCCGCGTCGTTCATCACCAGCACGATCATCGGCAGGTCTTCGCGGATGATGGTCTCGATCTCGCCCATGCTCATCAGCATGCCGCCGTCGCCGATCAGCAGCAGCACGGTGCGCTCGGGCTGCCCGCGTGCCACCCCGATGGCTGTGCCCAGGCCCAGCCCGACCGAGCCGGAGTCCAGGCTGTGGGTGAAGTGGCCGGGGTGGGGCACCGTGAAATAGGCCCAGTTGGCCATGAAGTTGCCACCGTCGAACACGATGTGCCGGTTCTGCGGCAGGATGCGGCTGAGCTCCAGCGTCAGGATGCGCGGGTCGACCGTGCGTGCGGTGTGCGCCACCTGGAAATCCATGGTGTGTTCGAACGCCGCGATTTCGGCCCGCACACCGGCGCTGTGCCAGGGCTTGTCTTGGGGCGCCCGCTCGGGCAGGCCGTCCAGCAGTTGCCCGGCCACCAACCGGCCATCCCCCACCACTGCCACGTCCGCCGGCCACCAGCGGCCGATGTTGGTGCGCGAAGCGTCGACGTGGATCAGCGGCACCGGCGGCAGTGCAATGCCCGAACTCATGGTCAGCGAGTTGAGCGCCACGCCGATTGCCAGCACGCAGTCGGCCTGCTCGATGTAGCGGCGTGCCATCGAGGTCGACGAGGAGCCGAGGATGCCCAGGTTGTACGGGTTGCCCAGGAACAGGTCCTTGCCCTTGAGCGAGTTCACCAACAGCGCGCCGGTTCGCTCGGCCAGCGCTTCGATTGCGGCACGCGCACCACCCCGGTGTGCGCCGACACCGGCCACGATCAGCGGTCGACGGCTGGAGCGCAGCAGGCCCAGGGCGGTGTCGATTGACGCCGTGCGGGCCGGCTGCGGTGCGGGCAGTGCCGACAGCACCACCGGCGACGGGCCATCGGCGACGGCCGTGTAGCCGACCTGCAGGTCGGTCGGCAGCAACAGCACGGCGGTCTTGCCCAGGGACGCCTCGGCCACCGCATCGGCCAGCGACTGGCGCGCCGCGTCCGCGCTGGCGGGCACGAAGACGGGGATGCCGCAGGCGCGCACGATGGTGGCCGCCGGGAACGCCTTCAGATCCGGCCCCAGCGGATTCGTGGCGCCGCGCGCCAGCGGCGCATCACCACTGATGATCAGAATCGGCAGGCCCGACTTGGCGGCCGAGATCGTGCCGTGCATGGCATTGGCCATGGCCGGGCCGCGCCCGATCAGCGCCACGCCCAGCTTGCCGGTGGCGGCCGCATAACCGGCGGCCATCATCACGGCG
The DNA here is from genome assembly GCA_031416855.1 of Rhodoferax sp. GTDB lineage: Bacteria > Pseudomonadota > Gammaproteobacteria > Burkholderiales > Burkholderiaceae_C > CAISIP01. The sequence goes on from JANOUM010000253.1 coordinate 2,285, forward strand.
TTGGTCTCGTGGCGCGCGCCCACGATGCGCACCCCCATCCCGTCCAGCGTGGCGAACAGCTGGCAGATGTCGTCGCTCATCAGGCCGAATACCGAGTCGACGCCCAGGCCCTTGATGTCTTCGGCCAGGATCTGGTAGACGGGAATGGTGCGCATGGGCAGGTCTCCTGGAGGCGGATGGGATGGTGCACGACGCCCGTCGCAGACCGTCAATTTATATTGGAGTGACGTGTTTTGTATATATTATGATCACTTCAAATACTTCGCGTGTCCGCGCAGTGGAGACAGCCCCATGACCAGCGACCCAACCTCGGCCCGGGTGCAGATCCAGTACACCATGGCCGCCTACTGCAATTGCGTGGACAGCGGTGATGTCGAAGGCGTGGTGTCGTGTTTCACCGAAGGCGGGCGACTCGAACTGTCCAGCGGCGCCAGGGCGCTCGGCCGCGCCGCTATCCGCGCCTTCTACACCCCCGTGATCGGTCCCGACCGGCCGGACCGCGGACCGGATGGTGCCATTCCGCTGCTGCGCCACAACCTGACCACCTCGCGGGTGGAATTCGTGGATGACGACAGCGCCACCGGGCAGACCTATTTCCTGTCGCTCACCCGCCATGGTCCGGACCATTCCGGGCGCTACCTCGACAGCTTCCAGCGCCATGGCGAACGCTGGCTGATCGCCGAGCGCCGCATCGTGGTCGAGTGGTACGCCAGCCCGTCATGGTACGAACAGGTGCGGCTCAAGGCGCCCGCAAGCACGGGCTGAGGCATGCACAGCATCGCGGATCTGCGCGCGCGGGCCCGGGTCCGGTTGCCCCGCGTGGTGTTCGATTTCATCGACGGTGGCGCGGGCGACGAAGCCAGCCTGCGGCGTAATGAAGCCGCTTTCCAGGCCGTGCGCATGGTGCCGCGTGTATTCGCCCCGTGCCGCACGCGAGATCTGTCCACGGAACTGCTGGGCCAGCGCTACGCCATGCCCTTTGGCGTCACGCCCATGGGCCTGTGCAACCTGGCCTGGCCGGGCACCGACAAGGGCATCGCGGCGGCGGCGGCACAAGCGCGCATCCCCTATGCCCTGTCGACGATGAGCAACACGTCGATCGAGGACATCGCCCGGGTGGCGCCGGAACACACCTGGTTCCAGCTCTATGTGGGTGGTGACGCCGCCATCGCCGACAGCCTGCTCGACCGTGCCGAGGCGGCCGGCATCCGGACCCTGGTGCTCACGGTGGACGCGAATTTTCCGGCCCGGCGCCTGCGTGACCGGCGCAACGGTTTTGCCCTGCCCTTGCGGCCCAGTGCCCGGCTGCTCGCCGACCTGTTGCTGCATCCCCGCTGGTCGCTGGCCACTCTGGCGGCTGGCGCACCGACATTCGAGAACTTCCTGCCTACCGCCAAGGATCCCCGCACCATCAACATCGCTGCCATGCTGGTATCGCTGGCGCAGGCGCATATCGACTGGTCGACGCTGGAGCGCATGCGCGCGCGCTGGCCGCACAAGCTGATTGTGAAGGGGGTGTTGCACCCGCAGGACGCGCAGCGTAGTGCCGCGCTGGGCGCCGATGGTGTGGTGGTGTCCAACCACGGCGGGCGGCAGCTGGCCAGCGTTCCGTCGTCGATCGAGGCCTTGCCGGCGATCCGCCAGGCCGTCGGCCCCGGCTTCGCGGTGTTGCTGGACAGCGGCGTGCGCTGCGGCGACGACATCGCCAAGGCGCTGGCCAGCGGGGCGGATTTTGTATTGCTCGGGCGCAGCTTCCTGTACGGCACCGGGGCGCTGGGCGTACAGCGCGGGCCGGCGGTCACCATCGACATCCTGCGCGGCGAGCTCGACACTGCCCTGGCCCAGCTGGGGTGCAGCAGCATCCGCGACCTGCGTCCCGAACTCTTGTTTGCCGGCTGAGGCAGGCCCCGGGCGCGGCATCATTGCAGGAGCGACACCATGCCATCAAAAATTCCCGAACATATCCCGCCGGAGCGGGTGGTGGATTTCGACCGTTTCAACGCGCCCGAGCTGCAGCGCTGCCCGCACCGCGCGGTGGCCGAGCTGTTCCAGCGCGGGCCCGATATCTTCTACACCCCGGGCGACCGTGGCCACTGGGTGGTGACCCGCGCCACCGACGCGCGCGACATGCTGCGCCAACCCGACAAGTTCTCCAGTGACCCGGTGCACAACGTGGCCAACGCGCGCAAGCCGCGCACACTGCCCAACCAGTCCGACCCGCCCGAACACACCGAGCTGCGCCGCATCCTGAACCCGTTCTTCTCGCCGGCTGGCGTGCAGAAGATGGAGCAGCAGGTGCGCCAACTGGCGTGCGAGCTGATCGACGCCGTGGCCGGGCGCGGCCAGTGCGAGTTCGTGACCGAGATCGCGCAGCGGTTTCCGGTCGAGCTATTCCTGCGCATGGCCGGTGCGCCCCTGAGCGAGCGCGAAACCCTGATCGGCCTGGCCGACCGATTCACCCGCGAGCCCGACATCACGACCCGGCTGGCGGCACTGGAAGACCTGGCCGGCTACCTCAAGGGGCTGATCGCCGAGCGCGAGGTCACGCCGGGCGACGACCTGGTCAGCCTGGTGGTGCATGGCAAGGTCAACGGGCGCGGCCTGACCGACGACGAGAAGATCGGCATGGTCACGCTGCTGTTCCTGGGCGGGCTGGACACGGTGGCGGCGATGTTGTCCTTCATCATGGCCTACCTGGGCCAGCACCCGGCGCAGTACCAGCGCCTGGTGGACCATCCGCCCGTGATCACAACCGCGATCGAAGAACTGATGCGGGTGCACGGTGTGGCCGGGACCGAGCGAGGCGTCACCGGCGACATGGTCTACAACGGCGTGCAGTTCAAGGCCGGCGATCGCCTGCTGTTCCTGGCCCATGTCTACGGGCTCGACGGCGCGTTGATCGAGGATCCGTTCAAGGTGGATTTCGACCGCCCGGTGAGTGTGCACCTGGTGTTCGGTGCCGGCCCACACCGCTGCCTGGGCTCACACCTGGCACGGCTGGAGATGCGGGTGTTTCTGGAGGAGTGGGTGCGCCGCATTCCCGCGTTTTCGGTGGCGGTCGAAGGCGACCTGCCTACGCGCGGCGGGCTGGTATGGTCGCCGGTGGCGGTGCCGCTGGTGTGGCCGATGCCTGCTGCCGCCGCTGGAGTGGTGGCATGAAGATCGTGGTGGACCGCAGCGTTTGCGCCGGCCATGCCCTGTGCGCGGCCAAGGCCCCCGATGTCTACCAGCTGGACGACGAAGGCTTTTGCTGCTCCGATGGCGCCACCGTGGCGCCGCACCTGCATGACCAGGCCCGGCTGGGCGCACGCCATTGCCCGGAGGCGGCAATCGTGCTCGTCGAAGACGGCACGGAGCCTGCCGCTACCAGCGACTGACGCAGCGCGACAACAACCCTTGTCGGCCCGGCTGCATGCCATGCGCGCGCAATGTCGCCAGGCTGTCGGCATCGCCGTCGGTTGCGGCCTGCAAGGTCACGCTGGTGCGCATGGCAGTCGCTGGTCAGCGGCACGCCGGCGGTTCAGCCGGTGAACCGGAACCCGGCCGATGGCGTCGCCATGATCGGCCGCGCGAAACTCACCATGCCGGGCAAGGTGGCGTCTCCTCGCAGGTTCGGCGACAGCCCGGGCGGGTGGGCGAGGCCGCGGGTGCGCCTGAGGATTTTCGTTCAACAGCGCAGACAATCGGTGCTCCCACGAATAAACCCGTCGAGTCCACCATGACCCCATCTGCTCGCGCCAGCGACCATCCAGTCCGTATCGCCACCCACAACGGCACCTTCCATGCCGACGATGTGTTCGGCGTGGCCGTGTTGCTGCTGCTGTACCCCCAGGCGGAACTGGTGCGCACGCGGGATCCGGCCACCATCGCCAGCGCGGATTTTGCCGTCGATGTCGGTGGCGAGTGGGACCC
>JANOUM010000254.1:0-2481 GCA_031416855.1 Rhodoferax sp.
TGCTTCGGCGCGACGACCTGAAACACCATGGCAGCCTGGTGCGACGCGCCGTGGAAGGCCGCTGCGCGCAGCAGTGAGATGCGGTAGTCGAGGCCATGATGTTTCATCAGGGGATCGATCCAGCGCACCGGATCGGGGGCACCCGCAATCTGGTCTTCGGGACGCAGGGCAAGATAGAAGCCGTGGCGAGGGTTCGCCAGCCGGCGCTTCTTTAGCAGCCTGGTGATGGCGGCGGCGAGGGCTCTCGACTGTTGGCCGACATTCCACATCCTGATCACGAGGGAGCGCATTCGGCAGATCGAGGCCAAGGCGATGAAGCGTTTGGAGCATCCCCGTCGACACGCCAGGTGGGGTCCATTGGCTCTGCGGCGATCAGGCTGGATCGTGTTCGAACCGGCACAAATTCAAATCGACTCGAGTTCGACACCTACTGTCTGTAGACTCAAAAGTGAGTGCCAGTGCGCACTGGCGAGCGCCCCATTCGAAAGCATCACCCGATGAGCGCAAGAGCGTAGCAAACTTGGTACCAGGTCCCAATCCTCGGGCGGATGCCACAAACAGCCACAGTGAATTGACGCATGAGTTTGGACTGGACCCCTGACAAAGTCGCAGCCGCGGCGGCCTCAGATCTTCATATGCTGATGATGGAGCTGACTGCGCAAACGTACAACAAGTCCGAACACCGGCGTGCAGTGCATCAACTGTTGCCGGGTCGTTCCGAAAGTGCAATCGAGTTCAAGCACTGCAACATCAGCGCCGCGCTGATCGAACTCGGATACCCGCATATCCGGGGCTACCAACAGCGAAAGAACTTTCAGCGCCAGGCGCTTTTCGAAGAATTGACTCGGCAGATCGCCGGCCATCCGCAGTTGGAGGTTGCGGCAGCGAAGGCCGTTGAATTACCAGCCGTGACGCCGCTGATTGAGCGCTTCGACGGTGTTCGAGTGCAGCCCCCGTCCTTGGAGTTGAAGCTACGAGAACCAGATGCATATCAACCGCCTGTTTTGTCGCACCGCGACTATCTTGCCCGCGAGGCGCGGAACCGAAGCCTTGGTCTAGCCGGTGAAGAATTCGTCGTGCACTATGAGCGCTGGCGCCTCGTACAACGCGGCCAGGTTCGGCTCGCAGACCGGATCGAGCACACATCAAAGGTTCGCGGCGATGGCGCGGGATACGACGTTCTGTCGTTCGAAGAGGACGGCAAACCGCGATACATCGAGGTCAAGACGACTGCGTATGCGAGAGAGACGCCGTTCTTCGTCAGTGATGGGGAAATCACTTTTGCGAACTTTCACGAGCAGGACTTCAGTGTCTACCGGGTCTTCGAGTTTCGGCGGGCGCCGCGGCTGTTTGAACTTCGGGGCAGACCGGACCGCCATTGCCGGCTCGACCCTGTGACATATAAGGCATCGTTCTCGTAGATCGCTTGGAACGATGACAGGGACAAAGCACTTGTCGGGAAAGTTGCCGAGCGCGAGCCTCGCCCTGCGAGTTCCATGTCCAGTTCCAAAGCGGCTCGCGGCACGCGGCACGCCGCGAGTGCCGGGCGACCCGCTGCAGCACCGCCTGATTGGCTGCGTCTGGAACGACACCATCGAACGCGAATTTGCCAGACTAGGACTGGTGCTGCCGCATGAAGCCTTTGCCGTGCGCACCGACAACCCGCTTGCCTACGGCCGGCTGGTGGCTGCGGATGCAGGCATCGGTTTCGTTGCCGCCTACAACCTGCGCCACTGGCCGGGCGTGGTGCCGCTGCTGCCGATATTGAAGACCCCGCCGCTGCCGTGCTGGCTTGCCGTGCACCGCGAAATTTGTGGCAGCGCGCTGGTGCGGCGGGTGGTTGACTTTCTGGCCGAGACGATTCCGGCAGAGCTGGCGCAATAGCGTGCCTACGTGTCTTCACGTCATCATGCCCGAGGGAATGCCGATTGCCCCGCCGCTTCGCTGGAAATTCCCGCAATTACGGGTCAGGCGACCTTCCTGGTCGGTTGAGCCAAGACGGCCTGCTCACTGGCTTTGATTGCCTTCGCCTGCTCCGCTTCCAAGATTTCCTTCAGCGCGTTCGGCACGAAACGCGACAAGACATCCCGCATGAGCGGTTGGTAGCCCACGCCATGGAAATGCGCGATGAGCTTGTACTGCTCGATCAACTGTTTGGGCAGTCGGATGGAAATCGCCTGCAACTCCAGGGCAGCGTCCAATGCGGCTTCATGGGATTCGTCGGCGACGACAACGTACTTCTGGTCGCGGCCCAAGAGGCCATCGTCCCAAGCTTCTGTCATGTTCGGGATCTTCGAGGTGGCCATAGGTCTCTCCTTGTTCAGTTCAGTCATGTCAGTAGGCAACACCGCCATAGGTGGCGAAAAGGGTGAGCTCGGCCGCATTCGGCTCGAATGCGGAACGCAGATCGATCACCATGCAGGTCTGTATATACACAATTCTCAGGATTCTGCCCTTGTTTGTCTTGGCAAGAAACCACAG
>JANOUM010000255.1:0-16305 GCA_031416855.1 Rhodoferax sp.
CCCCACAAGGCCACGGCCATGTCGGCCATCCCCATGGGCGCGCCCGGATGACCGGAGTTGGCTTGCTGCACGGCGTCCATCGCCAGTGCACGGATGGCGTCGGCCATTGTTTGGAGGGTTGTCATGAGAAGCGTGGCTCCGAAAGGTCGTCGTGGGGCCCCGATCGGGGTCTGCGTCGATTTTATCGCCCGTCGCGCTCGCCCCCTTCTGCGCCTGCCAACCAGGGGCTGGCTGCGCTCGCATTCGGCGCCTCGATGCGCGTGCGCACCGCAGGTTTGTCGTACAGTGAATGCAACGCGCTGCGAACGCCCTGGGGCACCTGTATTGACCGCCACCGACCCCGCCCCACCACCTGCCGACCCATCCTATCCACCCGCTCGCCGGGCTCGCCCTGGACTTCGGTGGCACCGCCACGCGATGTGCGCTGGTGGGCCGGGATGGAAGCCTGCTGGCGCAGGGCAGCGTGGCGGGCATGACGGCGCTCATGATGGGACGCGAGGCCGGGCGCGACGCGCTCAGGCCCACGCTGGACGGGCTGGCCCGACACACGCAAACGCATGTTGTTCGACCGGCATTCCGGTAAGCGGATCGGGCATTGACAAGTATTGCGGCCGCCTACCTGGAAATCGGGCACGGCATACACTGGCAGGCGTCCTACCATCCACCATCCGACTTCACCATGAGCACATGCATGTACGCGACCCGTCGATCGGCACTCGCTGGGCAGTTGGGCAAGGCTTCTGTCGCCATCGTACCCACCGCGCCGGAGCAGCAGCGCAACCGCGACAGTGATTTCCTGTACCGCCACGACAGCTACTTCCATTACCTGAGCGGCTTCGGCGAGCCCAGAGCCTGGCTGGTGATCACAGGTGACGGCCGCACCACTTTGTTCTGCCAGCCAAAGGACCTGGAGCGCGAAACCTGGGACGGCTACCGCCTCGGTCCGGCCGATGCACCGGCGCGATTGGGTGTCGATGCCGCGTATTCCGTGACCGAGCTGGACACGCAGATGCCCAGGCTGCTCGACGGACGTGACGCGGTGTGGTTCCCGTTCGGTATTCACAAGGGGCTGGAATCCCGCGTCGGTGGCTGGCTCGCCAGCCTGCGCACGAGGGCGCGGTTTGGTGCCTTGTGCCCCGAGCACCAGCGCGATCTGTGCAGCGTACTCGATGAAATGCGGCTGCAGAAGGACGTACACGAACAAGACATCATGCGCCGCGCGGCGCAGATCAGTGCCGGCGCGCATGTGCGCGCCATGCAACTGTGCGCGCGCATGATCCGCGATGGGCAGGACGTGCGTGAGTACCACCTCGATGCGGAGCTGCTGCATGAGTTCCGCCGTCATGGGTCGCAATACCCGGCCTATGGCTCCATCGTCGCAGCCGGAGCCAACGCCTGCGTGCTGCATTACCGCGCTGATGCGGCGCCAGTGCGCGACGGCGAACTGGTCCTCATCGATGCCGGCTGCGAACTCGATGGTTATGCCAGTGACATCACCCGCACCTTCCCTGCCAACGGGCGATTCACGCCGGCACAGCGCACCTTGTATGACCTGGTGCTGGCCAGCCAGGATGCTGCAGTGGCGGCCACCCGGGCCGGTGCCCGATTCACCGACCCGCACGAGGCCAGCGTCCGGGTGCTGGCGCAGGGCATGCTGGACTTGGGGCTGCTCGACGGCAACAAGGTCGGCACGCTGGAAGACGTGATCGAGAAGCGCGCGTATTTCGCGTTCTACATGCACCGTACCGGCCACTGGCTGGGCATGGACGTGCACGATTGCGGCGCCTACTTCGAGCCTTCGGAGCTGGGCCAGGCCAGCGAGCGCAAGGACCCGCTCACCGGCGAAGTCATCGTAAACCGGCCGGCGCGTGTGCTTCGCCCCGGCATGGTGCTCACGATCGAGCCCGGGATCTATGTGCGGGCGGCGCCTGGCGTGCCGGAGCAGTACCACAACGTCGGCATCCGGATCGAGGACGACGCGATCGTCACGGCCACTGGTTGCGAGCTCATCAGCCGCGGTGTTCCGGTGCGCGGCGACGACATCGAAGCCCTGATGCGGGCCTGAGGGCAGGAACTCGCATGTCCACCACCGCCGGGCGTCGATTCGAGGAGCTTGGTTACCTGGTAGTGCCGGGATTCAAGTCCGCCGATGAGATATCGGGCTTGCGTGCTCGCGCGGCGCAGATCGTCGATGCCTTCGATCCGGCGCACAACCAGACGATCTTCACCACCAGGGAGCAGCAACGCCAGGTGGACGCGTATTTCATGGGGTCCGCGGATACAGTACGCTGCTTCTTCGAGGAGGAGGCATTCGACACACACGGCCGGTTGAAGCAGGACAAGGCCCTGTCGATCAACAAGATCGGCCATGCGCTGCACGACCTGGACCCGGTGTTCGACCGGTTCTCGCGCAGCGAGGCGCTGGCAGCGGTGGCGCGCGACGTCGGTCTGCAGCACGCGCTGCTGTGGCAGTCGATGTATATCTTCAAGCAGCCCGGCATCGGGGGCGAGGTCCGCTGGCACCAGGATGCCACGTTTTTCGACACCACGCCGCAAAGCGTGACCACGTTCTGGTTCGCGCTCGAGGACGCTGACTTGCGCAACGGTTGCCTGTGGGTCGAGCCCGGTGGGCACCGGGGCCCGCTGCGGGAGCGGTTCGTGCTTCAGGGCGCAGGTGCGGGTATCGAGAAGCTCGACGCCGCGCCATGGCCGGATCCGTCCTCGGCGATTCCGCTGGAAGTGCGGGCCGGCACCTTGGTCGTGTTCCATGGCCTGTTGCCGCATTACAGCGCAGCCAACCGCTCCGCATTGTCGCGCCATGCCTATACCCTGCACGCGACCGATGCGCGCGCACTTTACTCGCCCCGCAATTGGCTGCAGCGTGGCCGCCACCTGCCACCGCGCGGCTTCATTTTCGAAGGCTGTGCGCCAGCCACTTGACGGGGAATTTCCGCCGGCGGCATGGTTGCGCCGGTGACGCAGCACTACAATCCGCATCCCTCGAAATCGCCGTTTGCGGACCTGTGTTGTCCGGCCGATTTCAGCCGGAGATCCACCATGCCCGACCAGACTATCAGTTCCGACGACAAACGCGCGGAATTGCGCAGAGCCGCGCTCGAATACCATGAATTTCCGACCCCGGGCAAGATCGCGGTTGCCGCCACCAAGCAACTTGTCAACCAGCACGATCTGGCATTGGCGTATTCGCCCGGTGTTGCAGCGCCCTGCGAAGAGATCGTCAAGGACCCCAACAATGCCTTCAAGTACACCAGCCGTGGCAACCTGGTCGCCGTGATCACCAATGGCACGGCCGTCCTCGGGCTGGGTGACATCGGGCCGCTGGCCGCCAAGCCGGTGATGGAAGGCAAGGCGGTCCTGTTCAAGAAGTTTGCCGGCATCGATGTGTTCGACATCGAGATCAACGAAAAGCACGACCTGGACAAGCTGGTGGACATCATCGCCGCGCTGGAGCCCACCTTCGGCGGCATCAACCTGGAGGACATCAAGGCGCCGGATTGCTTTTACGTGGAGCGCAAATTGCGCGACCGCATGAAGATCCCGGTGTTCCATGACGACCAGCACGGGACGGCGATTGTGGTGGGGGCAGCCCTGCTCAACGGCCTGAAAATCGTTGGCAAGGACCCGAAAAAGGTCAAGCTGGTGACGTCGGGGGCCGGCGCAGCGGCACTGGCTTGCCTGGGCCTGCTGGTCAAGCTCGGTATTCCGCGCGAAAACATCTTCGTGACCGACTTGGCCGGAGTGGTGTTCGAGGGTCGTACCGAACTGATGGACGACGACAAGATCGTGTTTGCCCGGAACACTTCGGCGCGTACGCTGGGCGAGATCATCGAGGGGGCGGATATCTTCCTCGGCCTATCCGCAGGGGGCGTACTGAAGCCGGACATGGTGCGCAAGATGGCCGCCAACCCCTTGATATTCGCGCTGGCCAACCCGACGCCCGAGATCCTGCCGGAAGAGGTGAAGGCGGTGCGCAGCGACGCGATCATGGCGACCGGGCGGACCGACTACCCGAACCAGGTCAACAACGTCCTGTGTTTCCCGTATATCTTCCGCGGGGCACTCGATGCCGGCGCATCGACCATCACGCTGGAGATGGAAATCGCGGCGGTGCATGCGATTGCCGAATTGGCGCAGGCCGAACAAAGTGAAGTGGTTGCGGCTGCCTATGCAGGGCAGCAGCTGGCCTTCGGCCCGGACTACCTGATACCCAAGCCGTTCGATCCGCGCCTGATGATGAAGATCGCCCCGGCGGTGGCCAAGGCGGCGGCAGATAGCGGCGTCGCCCTGCGCCCGATCGTGGACATGGTGGCCTACGTCGAGAGGCTGCAGAGTTTCGTCTACGCGTCCGGTACCACGATGCGCCCGATCTTTGCGGCCGCGAAGACCGCCGTGCACAAGCGCGTGGCCTACTGCGAAGGTGAGGAGGAGCGTGTGTTGCGGGCCTGCCAGATCGTCGTGGACGAGCGCCTGGCCCGACCCACTTTGATCGGGCGGCCGGGCGTGATCGCGCAGCGGATCACGAAGTTCGGCCTGCGCTTGCGCGAGGAGCTGGACTACGACGTCGTCAACGTCGAGCATGACCCGCGCTACCGCGACTTCTGGCAGACCTACCACCGCATGACGGAGCGCCAGGGGACGACGGTACAGATGGCCAAGATCGAGATGCGGCGGCGGCTGACACTGATTGGCGCCATGTTGCTGCACAAGGGTGATGTGGATGGAATGATCTGCGGTACCTGGGGAACCACCGCGATGCATCTGACCTACATCGACCAGGTGATCGGCCGGCGTCAGGGCGGCAGCCCGAGCACGCCACAGGATGTGCCGATTTACGCCTGCATGAATGGCCTGCTGCTGCCTGATCGGCAGGTATTCTTGGTGGATACCCACGTCAACTACGATCCGACCGCAGAACAACTTACCGAAATCACGGTCATGGCGGCCGAAGAAATGATGCGTTTCGGCATCCGGCCCAAGGCAGCCTTGCTGTCGCATTCGAATTTCGGCAGCAGCAACCTGCCCAGCGCACTGAAGATGCGCAGAGTGCTTGCCCTGTTGCGGGTTGAAGCGCCCTGGCTGGAGGCCGACGGGGAAATGCATGGCGATGTGGCGCTCGATAGTGCGGCCAGGGCCGCGTTGATGCCCAACAGCACACTGGCGGGGAATGCCAATTTGTTGGTGCTTCCTAACATAGACGCGGCCAACATTGCCTACAACCTGCTCAAGACGGTCGCTGGCGGCAATATCGCCATCGGCCCGGTACTGCTGGGGGCGGCACGGCCCGTGCATATCCTCACGGCCAGCACGACCGTGCGCCGTATCGTGAATATGACAGCGTTGACGGTCGCAGATGCCAATGCGACACGCTAATACAAATCGTGACAGCAAGCACTGACTTCAATTGAATAGGACGTGCAGGATTTTGCCCAATTTGTGTGCAAATGCTTGCTTTCCCCCACCGGATCGGCGACACTACCCGACGTTGAATTTGCGGGTTAACCCGAAGTTGTGGAGCAAATATTGATGGTTGGCAGGTCACGCATTAAGTTGGTGCTTACTGGCTTAATGCTTTCGGTGGCGGTGTTAGCCGGCGTCGTACAAGCCAAAACCACCACCGGAGCGGACAAGTTCGCGACTATATCGGTCGCTGAATTGCCAGCCCAAGGTGCTCAGGTCTATACATTGATTGCTCAAGGTGGCCCCTTTCCGTACGAAAAGGATGGGGTGGTCTTTGGTAATCGTGAGCGCCTATTGCCGATCAGCAACCGAGGTTACTACCGGGAATACACGGTAGCGACACCCGGAGTCCGCCATCGGGGAACGCGGCGAATTGTTTGCGGGGGTAAACCTCGGGCGCCCGACGCCTGTTATTACACGGCCGATCACTACGCGAGTTTTCGCCGGATCGTACCGTGACCGAGTTTTGTGACATTTTTGAAAGTGAAACGGGGATGGACATGCCACTTCGTCAAGAGACAGAAGCACCACTACGTGGTGTGAGAACCAATATCGTTCAGTCGATCCGCGCCTTTCGCGTCCAGGATCTGCAGCACGCGGCACAGCACCTGGGCCAGCATTTTCTGTACGCCAACCTGGCCAACGCACAGTCGAAACAGGATGTGCTGGACATGATCGGCCAGCAATTCACGCTTCCGGCGCATGTGGGCAAGAATTTCGACGCGCTGTATGACAGCATGACCGATCCGGTGCACAAGTCCGGGCCGCAACCTGGTTTCATCGTCGTACTTGAACACATTCCTGCGAATGTCAAGTTCGACAAGGAGTTGCGTGAGCAACTGCTCGACATCTTCCGCGATGCTGCCGATTATTGGGGGGATCGAAAAATACCCTTCCGATGTTTCTATTCTTTTCTGTAGCCCGTTCTGCACACACCAGCCAAGCAGAACGGGCGAATGAGGCTAAGAGCGAAGGTCAAACGGAAGACGCGCTGTCAGGAACTGCATTGACCACCGAGAGCGGTGAAAAGATGCCCACCGACAAGTTGTTGGATGTATCACCGTTGGCACTGCGCATGAGCAGCCCCTTTAACGCCGGGTATTGGCTCGCCGCCGCATAACAGGGCGCGGTGCGCGGTCAGAAGCCCGTCAGATTGACGGGCTTCTTTGTGCCTGCAGCGCCAGCGCGACAAACTCCTCGACCGGGACCTCTTCGGCCCGGCGCTGCACATCGAAGCTGCCGCCAAAGGCGTGGTCGGTCAACCAGCGGCCCAGCGTATGGCGCAAAATCTTGCGCCGCTGACCAAACGCGACCTGAACGATCTCGCTTAGCAGGCGAACCTCCACCACCGCTGGCGCATGCCGTGGCACCATGCGCACGACGGCACTGTCCACCCGTGGTGGCGGATCAAAACTCTCTGGCGGTACATGCAGAATGTTTTCCATCGCATAACGCCACTGCAGCATCACGCTCAGGCGGCCATAGGCGGCGGTCGAGGGCCGCGCCACCATGCGTTCAACAACCTCGCGTTGCAGCATGAAATGCTGGTCCAGGACGATGGGCGCGTAATCCAGCAGGTGAAAGAGGATCGGTGTGGAAATGTTGTAGGGCAGGTTGCCCACGATGCGCAATCCGCCTGCAAGCAACCCGATCGCGGGGGATGGCGACAAGGCAGCGAAATCCACCTTCAACACGTCCGATTCGATCACGGTGAGATCGGGTCGTGCGCGCAGCCGCGACGCCAGGTCGCGGTCGAGTTCGATCACCACCAGATGTCCCAGGCGTTCGACCAGAGGTTGCGTCATGGCCGCCAAACCGGGGCCGATTTCAACCATATGGTCACCCGCCTGCGGGGCTATCGCCGCAACAATCGCGTCGACAATCGCGGCGTCGGTCAGGAAGTGCTGACCAAAACGCTTGCGCGGCAGATGGCGCCGCACGGTGGCCAGCTTCACGCCCACAGGGATGGCTTGTGCGTCAGCACCGATCAGCCCGGCGGTTCACGCAGCTCCACGTAGGCGCGGGCTCGAAGGTCCTGGGCCCAGACAGCGACCGCATCGTCGCTCTTTTTCTCGCGCAACAGGTTGCGGACTGCCTCGCGTTGTTCCCGCTGGCTCAGCGGCACAACGCGGCGTTGCGTGACGGTGATGAGATGGACGCCAAATCGGGAAACCAACGGCGCGCTGATCTGACCCGGTTCCAGGGCATTCATGGCCTGCTCGAATTCCGGCACGAACTGGCCCGCGCCAACCCAGCCCAGCTCACCGCCCTGCGCGGCGCTTCCGTCCTGCGAGTTGTCCTTGGCCAGGGTGGCAAAGTCAGCCTGTCCGGCGATGATGCGGGCCCGCATGCCGGCCAGCTTTTCCTGAGCAGCGGATTCGCTCATCTGGGGTGTCACCCGCAGCAGGATGTGACTGGCCAGAGTCTGCTCGACCGCGCTCGCTGGTGCACCCTTCGCCTGTTTCTCCGTGAGCTTGAGCACGTGTATGCCGGCACCGGAGCGTACCGTGACCACACCACCGACCGCGCTATTGCGGGTCGCATCCACAAACAGCGACGGGTAGCGCTCTACCGGCCGCATACCCAGCTGTCCACCTGCGGCACCATCCTTCGCATCCGACAACTCGCGTGCCAGCGATGAAAAATCCTCGCCGGCACGGGCCCGTTCCATTACACGTTGCGCCTTGGCCTGGGCGGCGGCCAGCTGCGCGGCACTGGCGTCCTCGGACAATGCAAACAGCACATGCGAGATGTTGATGTCTTGCGCGTCCAGGCCCGGGTTGCGCTGCAGATCACGCAGATACTGGTCGATCTCCCGTTCCGACACCCGCACTTTCTGGTTGATCTCGCGTTCGCGCAAGCGCACCAGGATCAGCTGATCGCGCAACTGGTTGCGAAACTGGCGCCGGTCGATCCCATCGGCGGCCAGCCGCCGGTGCATCTCCCCCAGCTCGATCTGGTTCTGCCGCGCCACGTTTTGTTCTGCCTCGTCTACCGCAGCGTCATCCACTTTGATCCCCGATTCGCGGGCCAATTGAAGTTGTGCGCGTTCGTTGATCAAACGCTCAAGGGCCACGGCGGCCACCTCCCTTGCATCAGGCAGCGCTTGCGACGACTGGCGCACCAGGCGCTGCATTTCGAGGCGCACCTGGTGGTTGGTGATCGGCTCCGAATTCACGACCGCGACGATGTAGTCTGCGGCGCGCTGCGCCTTGCCGACGGAGGCCTCGGGCACGACCGCAGCCGGACCGGGCAGGCGCAAGCCCTGAGCGTGGACAACCACGGCGCAAGCGCACAACAGGTTGCCAAGCAACAGGCTCAGGAGGCGACGGGTCATCATGGAGTCATTCGTAGTTGCTGAAACGGCCCGGCGAGGTGCTTGTCTCGCGCAGGAACTGGTAGCGGGGGATGTTCTGCTTGAGGGTTTGAAGGGGGTTGGCGCCCAGGCGCGAGAATCCGACAAACTCCAGCTGGAACATGATCCTTCGATTGGAGGAGGTCGCGCCGGTTTGCAGCCGCTCCAGCACGATCCGGCCCAGCCAGCACCCACCGTCGTACTCCAGGCCGACCACGGAGTCTACCAATTTGCCCTCGCGCAGGCTGAAGTTGATGCGGCCCACGCTGTACCAGCGGCCTTCCCCCTGCCCTCGCCCCGCGCCGAGATCCTGGCCGCGGTCGCCCCACAGATCGTTGATCGGCCATTGCCAGCCAATGTCGATCTGCTCGCTGGATCCGCGTTGCAGGCGGTAGGCGGCGCTCACGACTCGGTAGTTGCCCGGGTTGTAGCGCCCGCCGATGGTCGAGCGGATCGAGCGCGCGGTATCGGTATTGAACTGCACGGTCGAGTCCAATGACCAGCGCGGGTCCAGGTTGGCCGTGGCGCCGACCAGCACATCACTGAAACCCTTCGCGATCGGGCTGCCACCGGGCAAGGATACGCGCTGGTCCTTGAATCGCACCCGCTGCGCAATGCCGAAGCGGGCGGCTTCGGCCCCGGTGTCGGGATCGAGCAAGCGTGTCGAGACGCCCAGCGTGAGAAGGTCGCTGTCGGAAATGCGGTCATTGCCGACAAACGCATTGTCGGCATAGATGCTTGCGAAATTGAAGTCGTTGGAGCCGGAGTCGTAGTTGGGCAACTGGCGCTGGTCGCGGTACGGCGTGTGCACATAGAACGCCCGCGGCTCCAGTGTCTGGCGGAACGCCCGGCCGAAGTAGCTGGCATCGCGCTCGAACACCACTCCACTGTCGAGGCTGAAGGTCGGCACCACGCGACTGGCAGACGTGGCCCCGTTGGCCAGCGCGCTGTTGAACTGGTAATTGGTGGCGTGCAACTGCAGCTTCGGGGTGATGAACCCGTACGGCGACACCCAGGGCCGACTGACCTGGGCCACTGAATAGGTCCGCCGCCCGTTGGCTTGGCCGGTGAGCAAACGGTCGGATTCGAACTGTGTGCTGTCCAGGTCCACCGAGTAGTCGAAACCCGCCACGTTGGGGCGCGCATAGCGCAGCCTGGCCTGGGGCATGCGGTCGTACGGCGGGACGATAGGCGCTGCAGCGTCCTGCAATGTTTGCCATTTGAGCATACGCAGATTGGCGGAAAGAAAGCCACTGGACCACGACAACCCGAGGTCGTTGGCCAACAGGCGTTGCGTCAGCCACGGGTTCACACGGGTGAAATCGCGCCAGTAGTTGTCATCGCTGACGCGGTTCAGTGACAGGTTGATGCCCACCGGGCCGAGCGCCGCGATACCCGTGTCCAGTGTCCCGTTGTGGGAATACGCCAGCCCCCAGCGGTCGACTTTACGCAGCTTGTCGCCGGGCATGAAGTTGGCGCGCAGCTGGCCAGCATAGGCCGTTTCCATGTAACGAAATTCGCCGGCCAGGTCCACGCCGCGTTTGCTCATCACCGCCGGGAACAGGGTGGCATCCCGGTTCGACGCAATGTTCCAATAGTAGGGAACCGACAACTCCAGGCCGTTGACACTGTCGACGCCAAACGATGGCGGCAGAAAGCCGGATTTCCTGCGGTTGCTCAGGGGGAAACTGAAAGCCGGGATCGGTAGCAGCGGCATGCCTTTGAAGGTCAACAGTGCGCCTTCCGCCTGCCCGACTTCCTCCTCGTTGTCGATGCTGATGCTGGCAGCCCGCAGGATCCAGTCGGGCATCCAGCCTGGGCCGGGCAGCCGCCGGCAGGTGGTGAAAGTCGCATTGCGGATCAGCGCCCGGTCCTTGTCCACGAAATCGACCCGCTCGGCTTCGCCGTGGCCTTCGTTCTTGAGGAAGCGGTAACGCGGCTGGAGGAAAAAGCCCTCGAATGACTCCACTTTGAGTTCCAGCGTCGGACCCTCATAGACATCGCCGGCGCGGTTGATGCTGACATTGCCACGCGCCCGGGCCAGGTCCTCGGGCTGGTAGTACTCCAGCCGGTCCGCGCGGATCACGATGTCGCCGCGGCGCAACTCGGCCTGACCCTCTATCAGGGTTTCGAGATCGGTCCGAGAAGAAATGCGTTCACCCGACACAAAGGTGGGCAGGGAAGGGCGTTGCGACGCCGGAATGGCGTCTCGCAGGAGGCGGCTGCTTTTCAGCGCTGGCGGATCGACAATTGCCGGCTGGGCCTGCCCCGGCCCGTGCAGGATGGCTCCGGCTGCCAGTACCCATGGACCTGCGACAAGCCTGAGCCGCCCGGTGGTGGGGCCCGGGCGTATCGGGTCGTGCATTGCAAAGCGCATCGGCAAAAAACTGGAGTTTGAAAGTGGCAGCGCCAGGGTGGCTGCCGTGGGTGGGTTTGTAGAATGGATTATCCATGAGCGTGCGCCCTGTCTCCCCCCCGGTTCAAAGTCCCCCGCCCCGTGCAGATGCTTCCTCGCCGCCGCAGTGGGCAGACCCGTCGCGCGCGACGGCATTCGCAATCTGGCTGGAGGGTCTGCGGGTAAGCCACGGCCTGGATGTCCATACGCTACGGCCGGCATCGGCCGACGCCAGCTTCCGGCGTTACCTGCGCGTTGACACGGCGTGCGGCAGCCGCATCATCATGGACGCACCACCCGATAAGGAAGATTGTGCGCCGTTCGTGCAGGTGGCGAAGCTGATGGCCGCAGCAGGTCTGAACGTGCCCGAGGTGCTTGCCTGGGAGCCGTCGCAGGGGTTCATGCTGCTGTCCGATCTGGGCGATCGGGACATGATGCAGACCTTGCAACCAGAGTCGCCGCATGCCGCTTTGCCGTATTTTTTGGGTGCCATCGACGCACTCGTGACCTGGCAATTGGCCTCGGCACCAGGCGTGTTGCCGGCGTGCGACGGCGCCATGCTGCTGCGCGAAATGGAATTGTTCCCGCAGTGGTACCTGACCCAGTACCGTGGTGTGGCACTCGACGACAGCATGCGGCACACACTCGACCAGGCTTTCCGGACCATCGTTGCCGAAAACCTGGCCGGGCCGAGTGTCTATGTGCATTGCGATTTCATGCCGCGCAACCTGATGCTGCCGCCGGCCACGGCTGCCGACAGCCCGGTCGATCCACGCATCGGCATTCTGGATTTCCAGGACGCGGTGTACGGGCCGATCACCTATGACATCGCCAGCCTGATGCGCGATGCCTTCCTGAGCTGGGAGGAAGACTTTGTGCTGGAGGTCACCATCCGGTACTGGGAAAAGGCCCGCTCCGCGGGCCTGCCGGTCGGCCGGGATTTCGGCGCGTTCTACCGCGCCGTGGAATGGATGGGGCTGCAGCGCCATCTGCGCGTGTCCGGCATCTTTGCGCGCCTGACACTGCGTGACGGCAAGCCCCGTTACCTGGCTGATACCCCGCGATTCATCGGCTACATTCGCTCCACGGCGGCGCGTTACCGGGAACTCAAGCCGCTGCTGCGCCTGGTGGACAAGGTGGAAGGCATCCAGGACGCGGGGGCCTATGTCTTCGGCCGGGTGTGAGCCGCCGGGCTGCGCCCGCCCCTGCGGCACGCCCGCCCGGGCCGCATGGCGCTGACACCACGCTTCCATTGCCCGGTGCCCCTGTCGACCGGGTCCAGCATCCTGCTGCCGTTGGGTGCGGCACGCCATGTTCAGGTGTTGCGCCTGCAGCCAGGGGCTGCAATCACCTTGTTTGGTGGCATGCCTGCTGCAGCCGAAGGCATGCAGGCAAGCGACGCGGGTGGTGAGTTCGACGCCAGCGTCACCGAGATGGGGCGCAGCGACGTGCGGGTGCTGGTCGGTCGCCATCAGCTGGTCGAGCGCGAGCCGGCCCGACGGCTGCACCTGGCGGTCGGCATGCCGGCCAACGAACGTATGGACTGGCTGGTGGAAAAAGCCACGGAGCTCGGCGCGGCGCGGATCCAGGCGTTGATGACCGAACGCACCGTGGTGCGCCTGGACACCGAGCGCGCACGCAAGAAGGCCGAGCACTGGGCCAGCATCGCCATCGCGTCGTGCGAACAGTGCGGCCGCAACCAGGTGCCAGTGGTGCCGCAGGCCATGTCCATGCGGCAGTGGCTCGCAGACCAGGGCCGTGCCGGTGCCAGCGATGCGCTGCGACTGGTGCTGTCCCTGCGCGAGGGTGCCCGGCCCTTGCGTGAACTGCTGCGCGTCAACCGGGACGGCGCAGGCGCCACCACGCTGTTGTCGGGGCCGGAAGGTGGGCTCAGTCCGGCGGAGGAACAGCAGGCGCTCGAGCTGGGTTATGTGCCGGTGAGCCTGGGGCCTCGTGTGCTGCGCGCGGAAACGGCCGCTTTGGCCGCACTTACACTGCTTGGATGAACCGCAACCTCTACCTGCTCGCCGTGTGCCAGGGCCTGTTCCTCACCAACAATGTGGTTTTCATTGCGATCAACGGCCTGATCGGGTTGAGCATGGCTCCTGCGGGCTGGATGGCGACGCTGCCGGTGATGGGCTATGTCGTAGGTGCGGCGCTGAGCACGCCGCTGGTCGCACGCAGCCAGCAGGCGTGGGGCCGCAAGGGTTCGTTTCAAATGGGCATCGCGGTTGGCCTGTTCTCGGCACTGCTGTGCGCATGGGCGGTGGCGCAGCACGACTTCTGGCTGTTGGTCGCCGGCACCGTCATTGCCGGTTACTACAGTGCCAATGGCCAGTTGTACCGGTTTGCGGCGGCCGAACTGGCTGCACCGGCGTACCGTGAAAAGGCGGTTTCCCTGGTCCTGGCCGGTGGCCTGCTCGGCGCCGTCATCGGCCCCAACCTGGCTAGCAGGACCAGGGGGCTGTTGGCCGCGCCGTTCGCAGGTGCCTATGTCGCACTGGCGATCGTGGCGGTCCTTTGCATGGTCATCGTGTCGTTCCTGCGCTTCCCGCCGGTGCCGCCCAGGGTGGCGGGAAGCCCGGCCGGAAGGCCCTTGTCATTGATCATGCGCCAGCCCGTCTTCATCGTGTCTACGCTGGGCGCTGCACTGGGTTATGGGGTGATGAGCTTGCTGATGGCGGCCACGCCATTGGCGATGCAAATCTGCAACCTGCCGTTCGAGGACGCTGCACTGGTGCTGGAATGGCATGTGATCGGCATGTTCGCGCCGGGGTTTTTCACCGGCCACCTGATTCGCCGTTTTGGCACGCTGCAGATCATGGCGGTCGGTGTGCTGCTCAATGCGGTGTGTATCGCGGTGGCCCTGTCCGGGGTCGAATTGCAGCAGTTCCTGGTGGCGCTGTTCCTGTTGGGTGTCGGCTGGAACTTCCTCTTCACCGGCAGCACCACGCTGTCACTGCAGGCCTACCGGCCCGAAGAGAAGGACCGCGCCCAGGCGGCCATCAATTTTTGCGTGTTTGCGGTGATGGCGCTGACCTCGTTCGCCTCCGGCGCCCTGGTCACTACGCAGGGCTGGAGATTCCTGAACATCGGCTCGATCGCACCCGTGGTCCTGACCGCCCTGGCGCTGGGCTGGCTTGCCCTGCACCTGCGCAGGCGGCAAAATGCGCCGGATTGAGGCGACACGCCATCCAACTGCTACCGGGCGGATTGCAGGGGTCGTCTCGATTCCATACTTGGTGCCGTGACCGGCAACAACGCGGCCGCTGGCGATGGCGGCGGCCTGGGAGGCATCACCGGCTCGCTGGCGCAAACCCGCGGTTTGTGCATGCCATCTCGGGCATGCTCGGCAATGGCAAGGCCTGATCGTCCGCGCCGCATGGCGCCGTTCAGAAACGCGCGTTGAGCCAGTTTCGGAGCGCCGCATAGACCAGTTCGCGTTGTGGCGCGGACTCGTTGAAGATCTCGTGGTAGAGCCCGTCGAAACACTGGGAACTCACCACCTGCGGCGGCGCGGCTGTGGCAAAAGCGCGGCTGCCTGCCGGGTTGACCAGTTTGTCGTCCCCTGCGAACAGCAGCAGGGTGGGCACGGTCCACGACGCAGCGGCGGCGATGGTGGCGGGTCCGCTTTTCGCGATGAACACGGCCAGGCGTGCCGAGATCCGGTCGTGCACCAGCGGGTCTGCCTTGTACGCCGCCACCACTGCCGGATCGTGCGAAATGAAATCCGGATTGAGCCCGTTGCCGACCCGCAGGTCGGGGGCAATCCTGGGAAGCACCGCGAGCAAGAACCGTTGAAAAACATTGAGGCCGGGATCGAGCGCCGGCGACGACAGCACCAGCCCCTCCAGCGGCCGCATGCCGAGCGACACCAACCGCCCCGCCACCAGCCCGCCCATGCTGTGCCCGAGCACGATCAACGGTGTGCCCGGACTCATCCGGAAGCGCGATTCGTCGACCACTTCGGCCAGGTCCGACAACAGGCGATCGGCACTGGGCAGCGCACCGCGCTTGCCCATCGATTCGCCGTGGCCATACTGGTCGTAGGCCCGCACGGCGAAGCCCCACTCGTTCAGGCGTTCGGCCAACAGGTCGTAGCGCCAGGCATGTTCGCCCAGACCGTGCACGATCAGCACCACGCCGCGTACCGGGCCTTTGCTCAGGGGCCAGTCCGCCAGCACCAGGTGGGTGCCATCCCTGGCGGTCAAAGGGCTGAAGTTGGACCGGCTCATGGAACTGCGGCGATCACCCTTGCGACTGCGGCCGTGAGCTTCTTGGCAAATGGCACATGCAGAAACTCGTTGGGTCCATGGGCGTTGCTTTTCGGACCCAGTACGCCACACACCATCATCTGGGCCTTGGGAAAACCGCGTTCCAGCATGTTCATCAGGGGAATCGTTCCGCCTTGCCCGATGTAACCGCAGGGTGCTCCAAAGTGCGCCTGCGACGCCGCGTGCAGTGCCTGTTCGAACCAGGGCACCATCAAAGGGGCGTTCCAGCCGGTGGCGCCACCCTGGCTGTCGAACGTGACGCGCGCCTGGTAGGGCGCATTGTCTTCCAGCAGGGCCTTCATCTCCTGCACTGCCCGCGCGGCATCCACCAGCGGCGGCAGGCGCAGGCTCAGCTTGAACGCGGTGTACGGCCGCAATACATTGCCGGCATCTGCCAGTGCCGGAAACCCCTCGGCCCCGGTCACGCTGAGCGTCGGGATCCAGGTGCGGTTCAGCAGGGCCTGCAGGGGTTCGGCGGTGGTTGGCAGCACGGAGGTGGTGGCGCCGTCGCAGTCGTAGTGGGCCCAGGGAAATCGCCTGATCACCTCGTCACCGAGGATCGCCGCCGTGGCACGGGCCTGCGCCAGCCGGTCGGCGGGTACCTCGCAATGGAAACTGGCAGGCAGCAGGCGCCCGGTCTCGCTGTCCTCCAGGCGATCGAGCACCTGGCGCATGATGCGAAAGCTTGACGGCACCAGGCCGGAGGCGTCGCCGGAATGGATGCCCTCGGTGAGCACCTCGACCCTCAGGGTTCCGCTGGCCATGCCGCGCAGGCTGGTGGTGAGCCACAACTGGTCGTAATT